>JAFEBT010000027.1 GCA_018242545.1 Pseudomonadota bacterium | reverse complement strand
CGAAGATCATGCGGATGTAAATGCAGCGAAGAACATATTAGCGGCAGGGCATGCCGTGCTCGCCTGTGGAGAAGAGGTAAGACCAACTCTGTCAAAAGCAGAGAAGGCAGCTTCGATGAAGCAGGAACCACCCTTAAATCAGCGTGTCGCGTGAGTTTAAGGAATCTCTCCCCTTTAGGAGAGAGGATGTCAAATAATTTCATTTTTATTAAAGTAAAGAAAAAATATCTTTTTATTTTTTTGGAATCTCTGTATGTTACAAAGAAAAACTTTTCGGGAAAGTTTCATTTTCTTCTTATGGGGGATAGTTTAGCGGTAGAACTCCCGGCTCTGGACCGGGCAACTCTGGTTCGAATCCAGGTCCCCCAGCCACTTTCAAAAAACTATACGACTTGCCCTAAGCGTTGATGTAAACTTGGTAAATTAATTGCTTTCATAAGCGCTCGTAATTCTTGACGAGCCGTAACATGAGAAATGCTTAAATTTTGACCTGTTTCTTTAAGATCAAGAAGTGTTAATCCCGAAAGAAAAAATTCTCTAAAAATAACCCTTTCCCCAAATCCTGAGATTAAACGAAATCCTATGCGCTTAGAAAGCGCATTTAAAACTTGCTCCATATTTTCTTTGTTTTTAGCATAAATGTTTGTTAAACGATTTCTAAGAACGATCCAATCAATAGAAGAACGATCTCGGATGGCTCGATTTTTTTTCTGTTCCCAAACCCATTCTGCATAAAGACTCGGTTTCGTGATTTCGAGCGTCTCAGGCATCACTTGAGCGATAACATCAAGGTCAATAAAGCTATCATTCAAAGGTGTAATTAACGTGTCAGCATAAGAGTGTGCAAGACGTGCCAAATAAAGATTATGCCCAGGTGTATCCATAATAATAAAATCATTATTTTTAAACCTCTCAAGCACATCTTCTAAATTTTTTTGATCTTCTTTTTGAGATTTTTCCTGGTCTTTATTATCAGACACATGCAATGCTTCAAATTGAGGAAGAGGAAGAACATCAGAGGAGTATTTTTTCTCTGAAGCTGTACGCTTTCTGTTTTCAAGATAACGCGTAAGCGTACCTTGACGTGCATCAACATCAATGGCACCCACCGAAAATCCCTCTCTTAAAAGGCTCACAATAAGATGCATCGCTGTTGTTGATTTCCCTGTCCCCCCCTTTTCATTTCCAAGGACAATAATATAGGGTCTTTTAGGCACCGCATGATTCATTATAAATACATCCCATATAAAAAAATAACAGGAAAGAGTAACTTCTATATTTCCTCACAACGAATTCACTAAGCATGTCACTTTTCCCTTGATCCATTTCAAGAGATTTTAAAAAAATAATCTCTTCTTGTAAAATTACCATACCTATTTTTAAGCTTTCATGCAAACAAAGTTGCAAACAATTTTAACCAGATGTTTGAACTCATTTAATAATATATTCCAAAAATATAATTTAACTTAAGGAAAAAAAATCCAATATTTTTATTATAAATTTAAAAGTTCCTATACAATTTCCGAGAATTTATCTTATTATAAAAATAAAAAAGCGTCTTAAAAAAAAATTAAGTTCCTTTAAAAAATAAGACTTAATATCTGGGAAAGATAATGGCAAAATGCGATTCTTAAAATCAATATACGCGTTACCTATAAAAAATCTTGCCTATTTTTTAATATTTTTTTGTTTCTTTAAAGGTATTGAATTAACCTTTTTACAAAAAAAGATAAGCGCTGATTCTTTTCCTGTTCTTACTAAGCTTCCTGTCTTAGAACAAATAAACGCTCTACTTTTACTTGAGGAAGAAGACCTAAAAAACTTTCTGTCTTTATACAAGAACCCAATATTTAAAGTTCATAAAAAAAGAACACCTTTTGAGGTTCTTTACCAAAAAGGAACGATGCATCACTTGCCTAATTGGGATTTTCCAGAATTTGTCTTAAAATCACTTCATGAAAATAATCAATCCGCCTCTAAGAAAATTGCTTTTCAAAGTTTTAAGCCTTCCATACCAAAAGAATCGCCTGAATTTTTATCCTCTGCCATAAACTCTTTAAACCTATTCCCACATCCTATATCGCCTTCTTCTACCCCTACACCTCCTTCTATTATCTCTTCAAACACGCCCCCTATTGCAGCCTCTCCTCCTTTTATTTCAGGAAATACCCCAATTGCCTCGCCTAGCCTATCTCCACCTCTGATTTCAGTGAGCCCGCCAATTAAACCAATACCCCTTAGGCCTGCTTCAGGAAGTCCACAACCTTCACGGATATCACCAACTCTCCCGGCAGCTCAAAGACCTTCAACGCCTCCAACACAACTTCATATTCCCACTTCCTTAGGTGTGAACTCAAATTCAAACTCAGTTTTCAATGACCTCTTATCTTTTTTAAGGACCTTATCTCTTCCAAAGCCAAGCACTTTATCAAACACGCACATCGTCCCTAGAAATATGTCACCTTTCTCTGCAGGTACCATTCCGCCACCGCCACCACCTCCCTTAGGAACAGCATCATCTATCCCTCCGCCACCGCCTCCTCTTGGAAGCTCCTCATCTATCCCTCCCCCACCCCCTCCTATCGGAACTTCTTCCTTAGGGTTACATAGCGGAGCTTCAAATTTTCTCTCTCCTGGAAACCCTTTTCTTTTTATGTCCCAAGCAAATCTATTAACTCAAACAATAAAAAAAGATATTAAAGCTCTCTCTTCCACAAGCCAACCTGATTCTATAAAAGGAAGACCTGCTCTTATTCTCACACCTCAACAAGAAAAAGAGATAGCAGTAGCTAAAGAAGCTCGAGAAAAAGCAAAAAGAGAAGAAGAAAATTTAAAAAGAGAAAGAAAAGAAGCTCAAGAACATGTAGATTCAGCAATAAAGGATATAAATACATTATATTCTCGTCTTCAAGAACTTGTTCAAAAAACAGAACATGCTAAGGGTGATCCTAGTTTTAGCTTTTTGAACAAAGAGGCTCAACAAAACGCAAACCAAAAATTAGATGAGCTTAAAGCACTTAACTTAAAATTAACAAACGCGGCAGCTATTTTAGATAAAAAAAATATTACAGAATCCGCCCAATCTATAGGTAAAAAGATAGAGGACGCAGAAATTTTAGTGTCAAGATTAAAGGCTTTATCTTCCGATGGTTCATTAGCTCCTCCACCTCCACCCCCACCACCCCCTCCGCCCCCAGATTTCTTTGGAGGAACACCTTTAAAAAATTCCAATACAAAAGGAGGTGCTAAAGTACCGGCGCAAATAGATCCAAGAAAGCAATTATTTGCAGGTGCTCTAAACGGTATAAAGAGCCGCGAAAAAACTTTTCGGCATGATTTAACTCCTTTAACGCCTGAAGATAGAAGTATTCAGGCTTACGTTTTATCTCAGATTGGGAAAGAAGGACCTTCGCATCTCACACCTGAGGGACGTAATTTTATAAAATATAAAGCTTCTAATAATACGCTTCCAACCCATGGGCCACTCATGAAAGAAAATGAGCGAGACTCAGGTGTATTCTCTCAAGGAAGAAGCGATTCTAACGGAGCAGCGCTCCTCCCTGATACATCCATTGGAGATAATTTAATAGAATATTTTAGAAAAGGTAAAAATTTCGATCCAGAAGTTGTTTCTCAATATGTTGCTAAGTATGGTGATGCTTATACCGATCAAAACTTACAATTAGCCCGACAAGCGGCCTATAGCGATTTCCATCAAGACGTTGGTATTTATCCTACCAGCGAGTTTTCAAAAAAAGAGGACGTGCAATTTGCTTCTCCCCCTTTCACCCCAACACAGATGGCTGTGAGTCACATTTTAAAGAAAAAACCTGCAACAACAGCTCTAGAAGATCTTCATCAAAAACTTCATGATATTGAAAGACAAAAACTAAGAGTCAGCTTTAAAAATGCGAAGGAGCACTATAACTTTGAGAATAACTATCCTATTTTCGATGTTCCTATAGTAAAACATGAGGATTTAACTTCCCAAGAAACAGCTCTAAAAATAGCATTAAAAGATCTCAATCCAGCACATCAAGAAGAAATCAAGAAAAGGAAAGAAAAGATTCAGAACTTTGCTAAAGATATCGTTAACAAAGAAATTGCAGCAAGTAATGTTCTTTTCCCAGAATTTTTTACAACTCCTTTGAAACTTGAAGAACGCAATAATATTCAACAGCCGCTTTCTTTTTCTTCTTTTGATTATAAGCTGTTACAAGACGAGTTGAATAAGCTTCGAGCTCTTCGTCAAGCTATGGGCATCCTTTTAAATATTCCTCTTAAAGGATCACTCGTTGTTCCGTATCAAGATACTTTTCAAATTGTTAATAACGATCAACTTAAAAAAACTCTTACTCCAAATGTAGAAAATATTTATTCTACTTTTTCCTTTCCGCCAAAACTAAATACTTTAACAGAAAGTATGCAAAATCAAGCTCAAACTTTTCTTGAAGCAGAAAATGAATCCAAGAAATCTGAAAAGCTTTCTCAAATGAAAACTTTTTTAGCTCTTATGGAAACGCTCAACATTAACCCTTCAATAAGCGCTCAACATTCTGAAAAACTTAAAAAAATTCTTGCTTCTTTCGTCTCTTTAGACCCGCGTTATGCTCGGTTTTTTGAAGATTACATTGCGGCTCTTAATGCACGAGAAGAAACTCAGAAAAAAACAAAATTACCAATAAAAACTGGTCTTTTAAAAAGTATAGAAAGCCTTAATTCTCAAACTTTTTTTTACAAAGTAAATTATACATCTTCTTTGAACCGAGATATAAAAGACTTATCTAATCCTCAATATAGTGATGAAGCTCTTAAAAGACTTTTAAAAGCCAGTTCTTCTTATGCTCTTTCTAAGCTTTGGATGACAAACTCTATCTCAGGAGATTCCATTGGAAATCAAAATAATATTTTAAAACTCGCAAAAAACTTTCAAGGTCCTGAAGATGTCACACATCATATTCAAACAAGCCTGAATGCCTCTATTTCTCTTCAATCAAAATGGAATGACATTAAAAAACTTTTAGTAGAAAAAACTAAACTTCTCGCTGCAGCTCAAGCAAGGGGAGCACATGCAGAAGAAATAAAAAACTTACACGCCCAAGAAGAAAGTCTTTCTGTTGTTGATTTAAAAACAATAACTGGTCTTATTCAGCATTTAAAAGCTTTAGCTGGTCATGATCCTACATCAAACCATGAACCTGTCCTTGTAAACGTTCATGATCCACATGAGAAACAACAGCTAAGAACAGCCTTAGAAAACATCACTATTCCTATTAGTGATAAACAGAAATTAACTGAACAATGGCATCATTTAACATTCGAACAGGCTCAACTTCTAACGAACCCCTCAGGAATTACTTCTTCTATGCTAAAAGGAGAAGAAAAAAGAAGGGCTCATTTTGAAAACATTGATGAAATTACAAGGCTTTTAGAGGAGATGGAGCTCCATGAACAAGATCAAGTAAAAAAAAGGAATTTTCATGATTTAATTATGCATCTACGATCCATACCAAGAACTTGACATTCCTTTCTTCCTAATAGCTCGAAATTCCTTTCAACCTACATATTGACTTATGGATTGTTTCTTATTCATTAAAACTACCTCCTTAATCTTTGATGAAGAAAGATTGTTTATAATAAGGCGCTTGAAAACTCTTTTCTTTAGAAAGAGATGAGAGAACCGATTATAAAGCAAGAAGAAGGGCTTATATTTTGATGGAAAAATAAAAATGACCTTCTTTCTAATTTTGTAGCCATAGTCTTGAATTTGTTTAAAAAATATATTACCTTTCTTAAATGAAAAGCGGCAGGGCATGCCGTGATAGCCTGTGGAGAAGCAGTAAGACCAGCATCCTTAAAAAGGATGAAGGCAGCTTCAATGAAACAGGAACCATCCTTAGGGCTTGTTGCTTGAGCTTAAGGAATCTCGCTCTTTTAAGGGCGAGAGGATGTCAATTGATATTGATTTAAATATGCAACCCACATTAAAATGATCTAATTAATTCAAGGACACATGAGACATGACAACTGAACGTACACTTTCTATTATTAAGCCTGACGCAACACGACGTAATCTAACAGGAGCTATTAATAAACGATTTGAAGATGCAGGCCTTCGAATCGTCGGTCAGAAGCGTATTCGCGTAACAACTGAACAGGCAGAACAATTTTATGCAGTTCATAAAGGAAGGCCTTTTTTTCAAGATCTTTGTACATTTATGTCCTCAGGTCCTATTATTGTTCAAGTTCTTGAAGGCCTAAATGCTGTTGCACTAAATCGTGAGCTCATGGGATCCACAAATCCTGCAAATGCGGATGCAGGAACAATTCGAAAAGATTTTGCTGAGTCTATTGAGGCAAACTCTGTCCATGGATCCGATTCTCTTGAAAATGCGAAGAATGAAATCTCTTTTTTCTTTTCTGAACTTGAAATTGTTGGATAATTAAAGAAAATTCCCATGATGCACCTCTCCCTTTCATCGAAACATATTTTTATAATTATGATCTTTGTCCTAGGGGGAGGTGTTTTTAATTCTTTCTTTTTTCAAAAATCTGCTTATGCTCTTCCAAACAATGCGCCTTTTTACACCATTGAAGATATTTCCGTTGACGTGACAGACTCCTCCGCTCTTATTGCGCGCGAGAAAGCTTTAGAGGAAGCTCAAAAAAAGGCTCTTTATACGTTGCTCGAGCGGCTTTCTGGGCGGCCTTTTTCTTTTTGGGAAATATCTTTAAAATCTTTAACAGAAGAAGATCTCTCTCAGCTTATAGCTGATTTTGAAACAACTCAAGAGAAGTCATCTCCTCTGCGCTACGTCGCAACGTTAACTTATCGATTTAAGAAAAAAGGTATTGACGCCCTTCTTTTAAAAGAAGGGTTAGAAGCTCAAAATACAATTACAGAGCCTGTCCTCATTATTCCTCTTTTAAAAGTTCACAATAAGATCTATTTATGGGAAGAAGAAAACCTTTGGCGTCATCTTTGGCAAGATGGCTCTTTGAGTTCATCAAATATTCCATTGCTTGTTCCTTTAGGAGATCTAGAAGATATTCAATCCATAGATACTTCTCAAGCACTTGAGGAAAATTTTATGGCTTTGAATGCAATCTCGGATCGTTATAAAGCAACTGGCGGAGCGGTTGTTGTCCTTGCAGAACTTCACCCAGATTCTTCATCCCCTTCTCTTAAAGAAGGGATTCCTTTAAAATCAAGTTTAGTAGACATCTTAATTTCAGGAGGTCTTCCTTCTTTTGAAGGCCCCTGGCAACCCCTTACAATTTCTTCAGAGCCTCAGGAAAGCACAAAAAATCTTTTAGATAGAGCTCTGCGAGAAGTTATAAAATCTTTAAATACTGCTTGGAGCCGAAATGTTCTAGACCTCACAATGGGAAAACAAGATCTTTTTGTGAAAACAGAGTTTTCCTCACAAAGAGAATGGTTTTCCATAAGAGAGGCTTTAACAAATCTTAAAAATCATCATCTTATTTTAAACTATTCAATTCAAAAATTAACCCCTCATTCTGTATCTCTTGTTCTTAATTTCCGAGGAGATATTACAACTTTAATCTCTCGTTTTAAAGAAGAGCATCTTGACCTTACTAACAATGAAGGAATTTGGACTCTTAAAAGAGCATTTGATAACAAAGTTCCCTCTATTTCAAGTACGACTTCAATGCTCTAAAAATATATATATTTCTTAAAAAGAGGATTTTATGCATTTTTTTAATCTTCCAAATTTTATCTCTTTAGCCCGGTTGTTAAGTGTACCCATTCTTATTAATCTTATTCTTTCTCATGAAATGGTTGCTTCTTTTTGGGTTTTCTCAATCGCTAGTTTATCAGATGCTCTGGATGGATATTTGGCCAGAAAACTTAAAATACGAACTGAGCTTGGTAGCTTTTTAGACCCCATTGCTGATAAAGCTTTATTAATTAGCGTGTATCTTTCCTTAGGAATCATTGGAAATATTTCAACATGGCTTGTAACTCTTGTTATATTTAGAGATATTTTGATCGTTGGCGGGACAATTTTACTTTTTATTTTTCAAAAGCCTATATTTATGAATCCTATCATTACCAGTAAAATTAATACTCTTTTTCAAATTTTATTTATTTCTTTTCTTTTGGCCAGCAAGAGTTTTGGATTTCTTTCATTCCTTGATTATTTCTTGGAATCATTTGAATATGGAGTTGGACTTACAACCTTGCTCTCGGGAACTTTTTATGTCAAACTATGGATTGAACGTATAAATCTTCCTTCTCTATAAAATCTCATGAAAACAACAACATCTTCTCCTTCTTTATCACAAAATCAACGATTATCTTTATGGATTCTCATTTTAGGAGGAGGTTTTTTATTTTTTTATCTTCTGAGCGGGATCCTTTTTCCATTTATCATTGGCATCGTTGTAGCTTATGCTTTAAGTCCATCTGTCAATTTCCTTGAAAAATATAAAATTAATCGAGCCACGGGAAGCTTATGTATTCTTTCTTCTTTTTTCCTAAGCATTGCAGCCTTATTTCTTTTCGCTTTTCCTTTTGTTCAAGATGAGATTATTTCGCTTACAAAGGTTATCCCATCTCTTGGCGTTCATCTTCATACACATGCCATGAGTCTTCTTGATGAAATGTCCAAATTTATTTCACCCGAAGATTGGATACGCGTTCAAAATTACGCAAAAACATTTCTTGGAGACTCTCTAAAATGGCTTGCTCATCTTATTGGAGATTTATTAACCAATAGTCTTGCTCTTGCAAATATCATTGCCCTTATGATTGTAACCCCACTTGTTTCTTTTTATTTTTTAAAAGATTGGCCAAAAATTTTAAATTCTCTCAAAGCTCTCATCCCTAAAAAGGCTTCCCCCACTATTTTAAGATTGGTAAAACAAATTGATGATGCTTTAAGTGGATTTGCGCGAGGGCAAGCATTGGTATGTTTCATTCTCTCAATTTATTATGGACTTTCTCTTTCTCTAACAGGCCTGCATTCAGGTCTTGCCATTGGGCTCCTTACAGGCTTCTTTCTATTCATCCCTTATGTCGCTGTTTTAACAGGTTTTTCAATTGCAACAATTATGTCTTTCGTACAATTTGATGATTGGACCCATCGTTTAGTTGTCATCGGAATATTTTTGGTGGGACAAGTTATTGAGGGTAATTTTTTAACACCACGTCTTGTAGGCGAACGTATTGGTCTTCATCCGCTCTGGATAATTTTTGCAGTTTTTAGTGGTGCTTATCTTATGGGATTTTTGGGTGTTTTAATTGCTATGCCAATGATTGCTATTATAGGAGTTTTATTCAAGTTCTTACGCGAAAAATATCTTGAAAGCCCTCTTTATAAGAATTAGTCAACATAAAATCTTTAAAAACGATTTAAACTTCTGTTCGAAATAAAGACCTCTTATAAAGTCTCCAATTCATATAAAAGAAACAGGCAGAAACAAGAATCCACTCTAAGCTATGAATCATGGTTTCAATCGCTTTGTTTTTCTTGGTTATGAAAAACTGTGCTCTTTCTTGAAGTCTTTTTTCAGTAAGTTCAGAAGGAGAAAGTTTTTCAAATTCATTTTTTGTCTTATTTTCATCTTCGTATCTATTTGAGTCTTTTTTATAGAAAAGGTAACTCTCATTTGTCTCATAATGAGCAGCCTCACTATAAAAAGTATATTGTGGAATCACAAAATCAACGATCGCACTTATGAAAAAAAAAGAAGAAATAAGAATGATTGTAGAAGCAACGAAACAACATGAAAGTGTATAAAAATGAAAAAGATTTTTAAACATGTTTCTTCCTTTTTATGAAAAAAGAAAAATTAAGCTGCAACGACACCTTCTTCTTGAATCTCAATTTCTTCAACAATCTCTTCCATGCTTTCCATTGTTTCATCTTCATCAAAAGAATCACGTAATGGCGTGTCACGACAAATATAAGGCATTACATCTTTAAGATCGATAAAGTTATCTGACTGACGACGCAGATCATCTGAAATCATTGGAGGATTTGAACGGATTGTACTTACAACCGTTGTTCGAACACCTTTACGTTGAACAGCCTCCAACAAGGGTTTAAAATCACCATCTCCGGAAAAAAGAAGAATATGATCAATTTTATCTGCCATTTCCATCATATCAATGGCAAGTTCAATATCCATATTACCTTTAATACGTCTACGACCCATAGAGTCAGTATATTCTTTTAAAGGTTTTGTGACCATTGTATAGCCATTATAATCGAGCCAATCCACAAGGGGACGAATGGGAGAATACTCTTGATCGTCTAAAAGAGCTGTATAATAAAAAGCTCTGACCATGACGCCTTTTTCCGCAAAAAAAGTGAGTAATTTCTTATAGTCTATATCAAATCCTAAAGTTTTTGCAGCAGTATGAAGATTTGCACCATCAATAAAAAGCGCGATTTTTTCTTGTTTATAAAATATCATATTCAACCTCAAATTTACGGTACAAAGTTTTATTAAAAGTGTTATTGCAAGTTTATCCTTTTTTGAATAAAAAATGCTTGCATAAGCACATTAAATTATAAAGACTTAACGTCTTTTGTCAAGATAAAGCAAATTCAATCGTTTGATTTAATAAGAAACTTGATCTATCAAGACATGCTGAATATATCCATAAGATAAAGAGCATTCAAGTTAAATTAACCAAAATTATAATATTAAGAATGAATTATGATAAGGAGTGTTAAAATGCAGCTATCTGAGTTCAAATTCTGTGACTTCACAACAAAACCTCAATCTGTAAAAAACTTATTTGGCATTGATTGGGATATTACAATCCCTGTTTTTCAAGAAAAAAATCTACTCATTCCAGACATTGATCCCCATTACATCTTTAATGCTGATGTAACAAAAAGCATCATAGCAGGATTTCTTTATAATCGCCGTGTTCTTCTTCAGGGCTTACATGGAACCGGAAAATCTACACATATTGAGCAAGTAGCAGCACGCCTAAACTGGCCCTGTGTGCGCATTAATTTTGATGGACATATTATGCGTTCTGATTTATTAGGAAAAGATATCATTCGAATTGAAAACGGACATCCGGTCAGTTTTTATCAACCTGGCATTCTTCCTTGGTCTTTAAAAAACCCTATTGCGCTTATTCTTGATGAATATGATGCTGCACGCCCTGAAGTTCTTTTCGTTCTTCAACGCCTTTTAGAACAAGAAGGCAAATTGATGCTTTTAGATGAGAACCTCATTCTCACACCTCATCGTTATTTTCGTCTTTTTGCAACCCTTAATACACTTGGACTTGGAGATTCTACAGGTCTTTATTTTGGAACACATCCAATTAATCAAGGTCAGTTAGATAGATGGAATTTGATTGCGCATTTGTCTTATTTTTCCTTTGAAAAAGAAATGGAACTTATTAAAGCAAAAGTTCCTTCTCTTAATATACCAGAATTCCAGGATACGATAAAATCGATGATTGCCTTTGCTGATTTAACAAGACAAGGATTTAAAAACGGCGATCTTAGCTTACCGATGTCTCCGAGATGCCTGATTTCCTGGGGAGAAAATATTAACATTTTTAAGAATGTTGAAGAAGCCTTACGTTTAAGTTTTTTAAACCGATTTTCTGAAGAAGACCAAAAACTTTTGATAGAATATTACGATAGGGCCTTTGAGACTTCTAAACTCTCTTAAAGACAGCAGCAAAGAAACCATCTGTATGTGTCTTTGAGACGTCTAATTTTAAAAATTTTCCTTCAAAAAGCACTTCTTCTCCTTCAAAATAGGAAGAGGCTTCTTCTAAAATAAAGTCTTTATCATTTTCTTTCATAAATTGAACGACAATATCTTCATTCTCTTCATAAAATAAAGAGCACGTTGCATAGACAAGTTTTCCTCCTTTTTTAACCATAAGAGCCGCCTTATTCAAAATCTCAAGTTGACGCTTTTGGAGTTCTTCAATATCCGAAATTTTTAATTTCCATTTTTGATCTGGATTACGTCGCCAGGTTCCTGAGCCAGAACAAGGAACATCTGCAAGAACACAATCAAATTTCTCTTTTTGACGTTTTAACCATTTATCATTAACGTTATTTTCTAAAACACGTGTTTCAGCAATATGAACCCCTGCCCGCCTGAATCTTTCTTTCGCATTTTTTAATCTAACTGGATTAATATCCGTGGCTATCAAAACACCTTTATTTCTCATAAGAGCTGCAATTCCTAATGCCTTTCCTCCCCCTCCTGCACATAAATCAAGAACCCGATCTCCGGGCTGGGGAGCCAATAAAAAAGAAATCAATTGAGATCCTTCATCTTGAACTTCTATTTCTCCTTTTTTAAATAAAGGATTTTGACTTAAATCAATGCGTTTTAAAAGCCTTATGCCGAGAGGTGAATAAGGTGTGGGATAAGCTTCAATCCCTTCTTTATCAAAATATCTTAAAACATCTTCTCTTGTTGTCTTCAAAGTATTGACTCTAAGATCAAGAGGCGCTTCAGTCAGTAAACCTCTCATTTTAGCGTCAAAATTTTCTTGAGAAAGCTCAAATCTTTCTAAAAAAGATATTAATTCTTTTGGATAGCTTAAAAGAGCCCATTTAGGAAGTTCTTTATCAAAATTAAGATTTTTTAAAAATTTTTTCTCATCTTGTGTTAAACCAGAAAGATGATAAATTCCTCCATCACAAAGAGATACCGCCTCTTCAAAAGAATATTTTAAGAAGATAAGAGCATATAAAATAACTTCTTTTTCAAAATAATCTCTTTCTCCCCCAAACTGTGATCCATAAAAAAGGAGAGGGCCGCGATTTCGAAGAAGTGTATAAAGATGGCTGCTTAAAAAACGACGATCTTTAGATCCGATATATCGTCTTTTACGAACGTAATTTGATACAATTTTATCCGCAGGAAGAGTCTGAAATTCAAAAACTTCTTTTAAAATTTCTGACAAAGCTTTAAGACGCGCTTCTGGAGTCATTTTTCACCTTATTTATTTTTTAAGATAACGAAATATATGCTTGCCATGATTCCGAAGAAAGATCAAATTTCCTTTCTAAAAATACTTAAAGAAATTTAAAAGGACTCATGTTTTTCGAAAAGAGATAGTATTTTAACGCTAAATGGGAGACTTACCGCACATAAAAGCCATTGAATTTCAAAAATATAAAACGGGACTTGTTCTAATAGAAATTTTTGAAAAAAAGAATGTATTAAGAATATGAAACTTAAACACCCCAAAATTCCCAATAGTCCTTTTTTCCAAGATAATTTGTAAGATGTTTCAAAAATACTTTCTGCAAGAAAAAACCCTATAAGAGCGTAGTAAGCCATCCATACATGTGGAAAAATCATACCCTTATATCCAAGATATCCTAAAAAAAGACTAGGAGTTGAGAAGAAAAATATGCCAGTTAATTTTGGGTTAAATTTGCCGAACTTTCGAAATAAAAAAAGATAGACACTCAACGTGAAAATTCCAAAAATAATACTTCCCAAAACATCCCACCACGTATGATATTTTAGATAAACAAGCGCCCATGCACATCCGATAAGCAAAATCAAAATGGTTTTTTTTAAGAAAAATGAATGTGTCCTCAGAGCCAACCATCCATAAAAAACAAAAGCACATTGCATATGACCACTTGGGAAAGCATATCCAAGCTTTTGCAGATGTGGCGCTAAGGGAACCTCAAATGTTACTTTTAAAACTGTATTAAATATCATGGTAAAAAGAATTAAATATAAAGCACTTTTAAAATCTTCTCTTTTTCCCATTATAAATCCAATAACAATAAGCGGAACAATGATGGTTTCATGCGTAAAAAATAAAAAAAATTTTGCACTATAAAAAAAGAGGTATTGATAAAGCTCATTCATCTTATGTTCCTTAAAGGCTGTTTTTTAAATAAAAATAAATCTCTAAATAAATTTAATTTTTTTAAAGAAAATCATTGTATTACATTTTTTCGTTTCTTTTTTCTTCTTCTTTAGAAGAAAGTTTCCTTTTACCAAATCCCAACGCAATAACATAAAGCTCACTTGATTCTTTCCGGCTTGCAGGGGGCTTCGCATGGTGCACTTTTTCAAAATCTTGCTTTAAAAGAAGAAGGAGATCTTTCTCCGTTCCTCCTTGAAACACTTTAGCAATAAAAGCCCCACCTGGTTTTAAGATATTTCGTGCAAAATCATAGGCGGCTTCAACCATTCCAATGATACGCAAATGATCTGTTGCCGCATGACCCGTCGTGGAAGGTGCCATATCTGAAAGAACAACATCAACTTTTCCACCTATTTCTTCTTCAAGATTTTTAAGTGTCGCATCTTCCATGAAATCTCCTTCAAAAATAGAAGCACCCTCAAGAGGCTCCATCGGAAGAATATCAAATGCAAAAACAGAAGGGTTTTGAGATGTACTTTTTACGAGAGAAACCGCGATCTGAGTCCATCCTCCAGGAGCAGCTCCTAAATCTAGAACGGTTAAAGATGGTTTTAAAAAATGATATTTTTCATTTAATTCTAGGAGCTTATAAGCTGCTCGGGACCGATATCCTTCTTTTTTTGATCTAACAACATAAGGATCTTTCATTTGGCGTTGAAGCCATCTGCGTGAAGATTCAGATCTTTTAGGGTCTTTACGAAGACGCATAGACAAAGTTACTTTCATATTATTTAAGGAAGAATTCATCTTTCATTCCTGTAGAATACTGGGAGAATTTTCTAAAAACAAGCTGAAATAGACACTTATTTTGTTCTTAATTCTTTTAATATCTTTCTTTTTTTTTTCGTATTGATACAGTAAATTTACAAAAAGATCTTGCCAGCACAAAAAGCAATGTCATAATACTTTTGTTTTAACGATCCATAAAGAATGGGATTATCATGATTCATTTTCTTAAAAAAATTAAACAACATCTCATCTTTTCAAAAAAAAGCCTTTTAATTGGTATTCTTTGTTTTATTCTAAATGGATGTTCTGAAAAGCCTCAGCCGTCTATTCATGAAGAAAAAATTCCTGCTCCTCTTATTGAAACATCTTTTATAAAAGAAAGTTCTCAACATCCAACCTTACCATCCATTTTTAAAGTTGCCCTTCTTCTTCCTTTGACAGGAGACAAACAAGAACTAGGGGAAGCAATTTTAAAAGGCGCCGAACTTCGTTTCTTTAATCAAAAAAGCTATGCTCTTGAACTTTTCCCAATAGATATCCAAGCAAAAGAACCAAATGGAAAAGAAATTGGAGTTTTAAAAGCGCTTTCTAATCTTCTTGAAAGTAATGATATTGACCTTATTTTAGGTCCTCTCATGGCTGATGATGTAGCGGAAATTACACCCTTAGCCTGGGGAAAAGGTATTCCAATTATTTCCTTTTCCAATATTCCTCAAGTTGCAGGGGATAATGTTTTTATCATGGGATTTTCACCAGAAGATCAAATAAAAAAGACAGTTGACTATGCACTTTCTCAAAATATCACACAATTCCTAGCCATTGTGCCTTTAGGGGAGTATGGTAAGCTCATTGTCCAAGCTTTGAGACAAAGACTGTATTCGAGCTCAAATGCAAAATTAAAAGATGTTATTTATTATGATCCCAATGGTATTGATCTAGATGAAAAACTTAAGACCATTGATCTAAAAGATATCCAAGCCATTGTTATTCCAGAAGGTGGTACACGGCTTCTTCAAATTGTAGCATTTTTAGCTCAAGATCCTCTTTACCAAACCATCAAACCACGCCTTATTGGCTCTGGACAATGGGATGAGAAGTCAATTTTCCAAAACCATCTTCTTCAAGGGGCCTGGTTTGGAGGAACAAAATCTTCCCAATGGGATAAATTTTCACAAGCTTATCAAACGGCTTATGGATCCGAACCACCACGGCTTTCTTCTTTAGGATATGATGCTCTTATGGTTGCAGCAAGTGTCGCGGATCAACCTCAAAAAGCAGTCAGCCAATCTCTTTTGCGCCCACAAGGGTTTGAAGGCGTTGAAGGAAAGTTTTCTTTTACACCGCAAGGACATATTGTAAGAGAGTGGCACGTCTTTGAAATCGATTCTCGTGTTCCCCATTTTTACAAACAGATTGATTAAAAGCATGATGAATCTATGAAAATATTTGTTTCTATCGTTACTGCTTGTATTTTTTTATCTACCCTTATTGGGATTATGTGTGTCCTAATAATTTCAAGGGCTAAAAAACATAAAAAAAATTGAAGGCATCACGGAGATTATGAATATTTCGAAAGCCAAAACTTTATTTCATAAAATCGCACATAATTTATTATGATTCGAAATAATCAGATTCGATGAGATCATCTGTAACACCATTAACATAAAGCATTCTCATTGATCAATTGACTGATGTCTAATCTAATGTAAGACTTACATGATAAGTTAAGAGGTTGCTATATTTTCTATATTTCATAAAACAATTGTAAGTGTTTCCGTAGCAAAGACACATTTATTTCAACTTTTAACCTAAATTCAACAAAGCAAGCGTATTACCAGCACAAAGTACAATACCTTCTACAGCGATATTGCTTCCTATAGAAATTGGTTCTAAATCAAGCAACTCAAGACGTAATTAAAAGTATTTTTGAAGGCTTAAAAAGCATATCTTAAATAGGCTCTCTTATGAAAAAACTAAGAGATAAAGGTAAAAATTCGTAAACTTTTGCACCTTTATGAGAGGTTACTCATTTTTTCTTTAACTTTTTCCTTCCAAAAGAACAATAGCCCTTGAAAACCGATCTCTTTGAGAAATAAATGTTGTCTCACGTGTCCGAAGCTCTTCAATAATCTCAAGAGGAGCGCGTGCTACAAAATTAGAATCTTCAAGCCGTTTTGTAATGCTTAAAATTTCCTTTTCAAGTTTCATAACTTCAACAGCAAGACGTGAAATTTCAACTTCTATATCTAAAAGACCATCCACAGGAAAAGAAAGCCCTAAGTCTTTAAAAATAATCGTTAAAGAAACTTCTGCTCTTGGGGGGGATTCCCACGAAAAACTTTTTACACGCGCTAAAGAGCATAAAAACAAGTTGTATTTTTTGAGAAGCACAAAGCTTTTTTCGTCACCTTCTTTCACATAAATTGAAATATATTCCTTTGGAGATATATTCATCTCAGAACGAAAGGAACGGATTTCCGTAATCAACGCAATAACCCAATCTATCTCTTCTTTAATTTTATGATTTTTAAAATTATCTGAAAGCTTTGGCCAAGATGCCGTAATTAAAAGTGTTTTTTCAACACTATTTCCTTGGAAAAATTCCCAAAGCTCTTCCGTAATAAAAGGCATAATCGGATGAAGCAAGTGTAAGATCTGACCAAAAGCCCATGCAAGCGTTTGTTTTAATTCTTCTGTTTGAATATCCTGTGTTTGAAAACAACATTTGGAAAACTCAATAATCCAATCACAAAATGTATGCCATACACCTTGGTATAGATAATGGGCAGCTTCATTAAATTTATAAGTATCTAAGGCCTGCCCGACAACTTCAGAAAGAGATTTAATTTCATAAAAAATCCATTGACTAATCATGCCATGGACAGCATCTGGAGAAAATCCTTGAGGACAAATGCACCCATTCATTTCTAAAAACCGAGCCACATTCCAAATTTTTGTTGTAAAATTTCGGTACCCTTCAATACGCGCTTCTGAAAGCTTTACATCACGTCCTTGCGCGGAAAGAGCACATAAGGTAAATCGCAAAGCATCGGTTCCAAATTTTTCAATCAAAACACTCGGATCTAAAACATTTCCTTTGGATTTTGACATTTTTTGGCCTTTTTCATCCCGCACAAGCGCATGAATATAAACCGTTTTAAAAGGGACCTCTTTCATAAAATAAAGTCCCATCATCATCATGCGAGCAACCCAAAAAAAGATAATATCAAAACCTGTTACTAAAACATCTGTGGGATAATAACGCGTTAATTCAGGAGTTTGCTCCGGCCAACCTAATGTTGAAAATGGCCATAATGCCGACGAGAACCAGGTATCAAGAACATCTTCATCCTGTCTTAAGGGAACTGTGGATCCATAATGATTTTTTGCGGCCCTTAAAGCATCTTCTTCACTTTTTTCAACAAAAATAAATCCATCTGGCCCATACCAGGCTGGAATCCGATGGCCCCACCAAATTTGACGAGAAATACACCAAGGTTCAATATTATGGAGCCACTCAAAATAAGTGTTCTTCCATTGTGCTGGAACAAAAACTGTCTGGCCTTCTTTCACCGCTTTTAAAGCAGATTCTGAAAGTTTTTTTGCATTTACATACCATTGATCCATTAAAAGAGGTTCTATAATGACACCTGATCGATCGCCATGCGGAACCGTATGCTGAATATCTTCAATTTTTTCTAAAAGGCCCTTACATTTTAGGTCTTCAACTATTTTTTTACGAGCAACAAACCGATCAAGCCCACGATAATCTTCAGGGACAAGTTCGTTGAGGCAGGCTGCTTGAGTTAAAATATTGCGGGCTTCTAATCCATGACGTTTCCCAACGGCAAAATCATTAAAATCATGGGCAGGCGTAATTTTAACAGCACCTGATCCCTTTTCCATATCCGTCTGAATATCTGCAATAATTGGAAGGAGCCTTCCATCAAAAGGATGTTTAACTTCTTTTCCAATAAAGTCTTTGTATCTAGGGTCCTCTGGATGAACAGCAATACCTGTATCTCCAAAAAGAGTTTCAGGTCGGGTAGTGGCCACCGTTATAAAATGTGTAGGATTATTTGCAAGAGGATATTTAATATACCATAAATGGCCCTTTATGTCTTTTTGTTCAACTTCAAGATCTGAAATGGCCGTTAAAAGCTTAGGATCCCAGTTTACAAGACGTTTATCTTTATAAATAAGGCCTTTCTTATAAAGATCTATAAAAACATCTTGTACTGCCTTACTTAATCCATCGTCCATCGTAAAACGGGAACGGTCCCAATCTGCAGAACATCCTAAAAGACGAAGTTGCTCAGAAATAATGCCTCCAGATTTATCTTTCCACGCCCAAACATGTTTTAAAAATGCCTCTCGCCCAATCGTTCTGCGGTCTATCCCTTCAGCTGAAAGGTTACGTTCAACAACCATTTGAGTCGCAATTCCGGCATGGTCAACACCTGGCTGCCATAAAACATCTTCTCCTAACATACGATGATACCGTACAAGAATATCTTGCAATGTGTAGGTGAGAGCATGGCCTACATGCAACGTACCCGTTACATTAGCAGGGGGCATCATAATGGTAAAAGGCTTTGTTTTTGCCTGTAAATTTGAACTAAAAGCTTTTGCTTTTTGCCAAATAGATAACCACTTATGAATAAATCGATCGGGAGAATATACTTTATCAAGCATCAAAAAAACTTTAAGGATAGCATCAACAGAAAACGAGAACCATTCAGAAAATATTACTATTAAGAAAGCGTAGATTGTGTCAAGCGTTCAATTTCTTTTGCAACTAAACGCTCTACAATCATTGGAAGGTTTTGATTTAACCAATCTCGAATAAAAGGACGCATAATTTCTTTCATAAGCACATCAACCGTTTGACCAGAAAGCCCCGCATGCTCTTCTTGTGCTTGTTTTATTTCAACAGCCTTTGATAAAACCTTAAAGGCGTGTGCAACCGATTCATAAGAGCTATCGGAAAGAATTGGAGAAGAAGATCCTTGAGGACTTGGACTCAAAGGAGCCCCTGGATTATTTCCAGACATGGAAATAGGAGTGTAGGTAGGAGCATTAACACTTGGAGAAGGTGCATTTGATGCAGAAGATGAAGGTGGTGTAAGTGGTGTAGAAACTGAGAAAGAAGCAGCAGGAGACTCAATCGACGGAGAAGAAACGGGCGTTTCAATAGGATGGGTTAACTCAAGAACATCCGAAGATCCCACAGGCACAAATTCAGATTGATTTAAAGAAGTATTGTTTGGTGTTTCATTTGTTTCACCAATGGCTTGACGTATTGAATTCAAGATTTCTTCCATAGAAACAGACTCTGATTTCTCAGGAAGTTGACTTGTATCGACCATTTTTTCTCTCCGGCTTAAAGCTTATTATCAAAATTTAAAGTGTCATTTAACCCTGAAAATCTTTTCACGATAACCTTATGGGATTTTTACGACTTCAGAATACATGAATTTTTTAAAATCATGAAATTTTTTTCTTTTTTTTCTCTTCTATAGAATTTTATTTTTTCATATTTGCACATTGAAAGCAAGCGCTTCTTCTTGGTTTTCAAAAAGCTTTAAACCCTTTTTGTTATTATACATCCGGCAAAAATAACACATTTTTGAGCTTCTTTATAATTTATACTTTTTTAAATGTCTTGATTTTACAAAAATATTCTTTTTGAAAGTAAATTTAAATTATTTCTTGAATGTCTTCTTGCATTACATTATCTTGACCTTGCAAAAGTTAAAATTTTTCAATTTTAGGAAGATGAATGTCTTTTATTGTTGCTGCACTTTATAAATTTACAGACTTGCCCGATTTCAAAAATCTTCAATCCATTCTTTTAAAATTGGGAAAAGAACATAACTTAACAGGATCTTTACTTCTTGCCAAAGAAGGAATCAATGGAACTGTTGCGGGTCATCGTGCTGGAATTGATTCTTTAAAAAAATTCTTAAAAGATGACATACGATTTGATGGTATTGAATATAAAGAATCCTCAGCTTCAACCAATCCTTTTTATCGTTATAAAGTTCGTCTTAAAAAAGAAATTGTAACCCTTGGCGAGCCTTCTGCAAATCCAGCTTTAAAAGTAGGGCAATATGTTGAGCCAAAAGATTGGAATGCTCTTATTTCTGATCCTAATGTTCTTGTCATTGATACGCGTAATGATTACGAAGTTAAAATAGGAACCTTTAAAAAGGCGTTAAATCCTCATACCCAGTCTTTTCGAGAATTTCCAAATTTTATTCGACAGAATTTCAAAGAAAAAGATAAGTCCTCTCTTAAGATTGCTCTTTCCTGTACAGGTGGCATACGAACTGAAAAAGCAACTTCTTTCCTTCTTAATGAAGGATTCAAAAACGTTTATCATTTAAAAGGGGGTATTTTAAGGTATCTTGAAGAAGTTCCTCCTCAAGAAAGTCTCTGGGAAGGAGAATGCTTCGTTTTTGATCAGCGCGTAGGGCTTAAACATGGGCTTGAAGAAGGTGAGCATGTCCTTTGTTATGGATGCCGCCAACCTCTTTCTCCTGAAGATTTAAAATCTCCTCTTTATGAACCGGGTGTTGCATGCCCTCTTTGTAGTCTTGAAACACCTCCTTCAAAGAAAGCACGTGCACAAGCCCGTCATAAACAAGTTCTCTTAGCAAAGGAACGGGGAGAAACACATATTGGTTCTTCTTCAAAAATTACTTAATTTATCCAGTATTTATCCAGTCTGCAAGTCTTAAAAATCAGCAGCATTAGGCTCTAAAATAGTCCATAAGACGCGCTTCCTAAAATAAAGAGCGCGTCTTATTTCTTTTTATCTCATACCAAATCTTAAAAATAATATCATATGCTATACAAAGCTTATTAAAATTATTTGATTTAGTATCCTTATTTGAGACGAAGAGGAGGTTCCTTAAGCCATTCTGTACCTTGAACTCTTTTTCGAGGAAGATCTTCGTTAAAGCACCCTTTTGCTCCAAGGTCTATCATATAATTCCATGCTTCTGGGCAATACTGAGCACCATAAATTATGGGAAGCCCATTCATAAAGACGTTTACTTGTCCTCCAAGATCTAAGAATAAATCAATTAATATCTTTCTGCCTTTTCCTAAGGAACGATAAAGCGCAAGATCAACGCTTACAGGAGCACCATATTGAATTAAAAGTCTTATTTCTTCATCAGACCTACCAAAATAAAGCGCATTATCGACGGAAGAACGCAAAGGTTTTGCTCCATTTCTCAAAAGAAAACCAACAGCACCGTCGGGATATCTCGAGCTCTGGGTAACATAAGAGAGAAGAGGCTCTGGGCAGAGTCCAGGAAAATCAAAACATCTGTTTAAATCAGCACCGTTATCAACAGCAGCTTGAGCACGATCAAAGTCTCCTATACATAAGGCATCATAGACATGATATTCTATTTCTCGAGCCATATTAGCCCGCCCCACTGCTGCAGGAGGAATTTCTTTAGGAAGGTATGTTTTTAAAGACGCAAAGAATTTCTTTTTTGTCTCTTTAGGGCGTGTCATCAATTAAATTGACAAAGAAGGAGAGAGAAGAGATATTGAG
>JAFEBT010000026.1 GCA_018242545.1 Pseudomonadota bacterium | reverse complement strand
TTCAGGCTCCGCTCAAGAGGTCTTTCAATTTTACACCACTTCTATGGACGTATACGATTAAATTGAGCTCGCATGTCTGTTTCTAGCCAAACAATACCTTCTTCCGAGTATCTAATAGATTCTTTAAATGCACCTTCAAGTGCTTGCCAAGTATCTAGTCCTTTAAAAACTGGATTTTTCGTTTCTCTATTGTTAGGACGCATTATAAGAGCATGAGATGGAAATGAGGTTTGATTGGCAAAGTTATAGAGCGCCTCAAGCGAGTTTATTGCTTCTGTACGATAATTAGTTTTTTCACTGATATGAGATACATGTAAATGAAAATCTCGTTTGCGATCAATGAAATATAAAATTTCGTGATCGCATGGAAGAAAAGGAATATATGGATGAGGTCCAAAACTACCTTCACTTGCAATCGCAAACTCAACCTTATTACCAAGTTTATTTAGAGACCATTCACATTTTTTGCGTGCACATTCTAATGCATTACCTTCTCTTTTAATTTCACCTGAAAAAGTGCCAAGCTTATCTGTATCAACCACATATTCAATAATGCTAGCTCCTAATGTCTCTAAAAATGGCGGAGCAATAGCAATAGATTTAGCATGTTTCGTTGTTAAAATTATACAACTTCCTTTATAACATGATTCATTTATTAATTTATTGGTTGCCATGAAAAATCTCTATTAAGTAAGTAAATTTTATTATTGTCCGGTTCTATTGCCGCCATTTTCACCCAACCATTACCAAACAGTTTCTGTAAAATGGGTTGATCTTGAATGATGTTGTTCAGCATAATTTGCGGTGCAAGCACAATAACAAAAAGACGTTGTGGTTCATGATAAGGATCTGTATCACTCTTATATACTGACTGTAGAGGCAAACCATTCATCAAATCACTTGCATTGCCTTGCATAATACCAATTTTACCAATGACATTTTTCGTTATTTTGCTCCCACCACCATAAGCAACATTATTGACGGTAGAAAAAAGGTATTGCATGTTTATCCACTGGGCGACAACCATTGGTGCAGTTAGGATAGTTGTAAGAAAAGATCCTTGTGGATCTTGATTGTAATCATAGGAATGTAAAAAGCATCGACCATCTAAATCTAAAGGAAAAGTAAGATCACGAGGCGCTATAATAAAAGCGGCGTTACGCGCCAATCCCCATTCTGGGCGCACTTGCGCCCAATCATTTGCGCGGATCTTAGCACTATCGGCTTTACAATTTTTTACACCTAGTTTCTTAAGACGAGATACGTTATTTATGCTACGGGCTTTTTCAAGGTTATGTTTTAATTTTTGAATTTCTTCTGTCTCCTCCTTACAAAATAGAACGACCTCATCTGTGGTGGTGTTATGCTCTGCTGCAAAAAATTTAGTTGCTTCAGGTATTTTAATGCCATTTCTTGAAAGTTGGGTTTTAACTTCCAAGCAGTTCATGATGGTTGCAAGAATTTTTGCATTGCTTCCCCCGTGTCGTCCTCCACATGCACCACAATCTAAAGCTGTGGCATAGGCATTATTTTGTGTGCTACTACCATGACCACAAAATACAATAATAGGAGCGAAGTTATCTGTTAATCCCATCATTCGAAGGGCATTCTCAGCATAGTTGCATTTTTCTTCTAAAGGTATCTGATCGATTGATGGATCCATGAGCGATGATATTCGAGCATTATCGCTCAGAATGGAACTCGTTTTTGACGCAAGTTTCGGGGCTACTGTTCGAATCCCCATCCATAGACCACTCAATCCTCCCAAGGTCTCCACAAGAGCAAATGGTGTAGAAAAATTATATTTCAAAGATTGATAAAGCTTTTTTAGTGATTGACTTAGATCGTAATTATTTTTGTATATCAAACCTTCATTATGGTTACAGGGAGCTTCACATACCTCATGTTTAGGTTTAAGTAAAACAGGGCATGAAGGATAAGAAATGCCTGTTATCTTATCGGTGATTTGTACGGGTATGCCAAAAAAACCAGCAAAACCCAGTGTTTGATAATCACCTGTTGATTCTAGACTTTTACGAAAAGGCTCCGAGCGCACATCGATACAGAATACTAGTTGTGCTTCTGGTGTATGAGGTTTCCGGATATTTTGTCCTGCAATTTCTCTTAGCAAGGGAAGTCTATATTTATTTTCTGCCTCCTCTATTTTCTCAAGTATCTTAGCGTTAGAGTTTTGCAAGGCTTTTTTATGTACATGAAGCAAATTTTTTGCTTCTGGCCAAAGCAAGGTTGTTGTGACAATCCTGACCGCTAGGTATTCTAATTGAGTAATATTGTAAGCATTATCATGTTGCGTAGACCACACACTCTTATATTTGATATAGGAAGCCCAACCTGGAAGAGTTGTGAGAAGAAGGGTTAAAAATTCTTGCTTGTCAGCCTCTTCAATATCAAGCTTTAACAAGCATTCAGAAATTGCTTGTTCTGGCTTCGCTGGTAAATTGTCTATAAATTCTATTTTTTCTTTTATATTTTTATGGAGTTTTTTATCGTAAGGAGCAAGTAACCGCCAAGCTTCATATAAACCATGCTCCCTAAGAGGCATCGTTATTGTTGCCTGTCCCTCATCAAAATATACTCCAAGCCATTTTATTGTTTCAGTGTTGATCAATAAAATCTCATCTGGCCAATTTGATTGCTCGAAATAAGCTGATCCCACTTTTAAAGCCTCTTCTACGGGAAGGTCCTCAAAACCCTGCAATGGGTTTATGGCAATTAGATTTTGCAAAGGCCAGAATGGAGCGATCTTATTGAAAGTCTTTCTTGCTAAGTTATGCATAGTCACATTCTCTTGAGCCATTGTTGGCATTTCTTTGTATTTAAGGGATGCAGTCATGAATCTTCTCATTAGTATTGATAATGGTTACGATGGGAAGTAATAGTGTCCTGCTGCGGCTGGCTATAGTTAAGGTTACTAACATAAGCTTTACGTAACCAATGTGAATGTTTGCCTATATTTTTTGATGGACTTCGAATAAAAAGAATACAAAGCCACGCGAAAGTTAAAACAAAGATACCTAATATATAAAAAATATTGAGTGACTGAGCATGCATTAATTTCATTGGTTCTAAGGTCCAGATAATAAATTGGGTGCTCCCACCATATAAAATCGCCCCTGTCATAGTCATCAGGCATGCTAAAACAAAATTCTTGAAATTTAGTGTGTTTAGCATTGAAAGAGAAAGTTGACTGCCTGCAAGAAATACAATGACCATTAAAACTAATGTGCTATCTCCTGCAAGCCATGTCTTATTGGCGGCACAAGAGAATATCACGCTACCCAATGCTCCGCAAAGAACAGCACATGCAAAAGATAAAGGTGTTGGCGGATAAGAAAGATCAAGACGTTTTTCTTGTGCCGCGCCACCACTTGAAAGAAATAAGTAGGCTTTAAACATACCATGCCAACATAAATGAGCTATTGCCAATGGAAACAAACCAAGGCCAACTTGAGCAAACATAAAACCCATTTGTCCCATAGTAGAGCATGCAAGCATCCTCTTGACATCACTTTGCATTAATTTCCATAAAGTACCGATTGACGCAGAGATGATTCCAAGTATAAATATAACATTCATTATTATGTCATTTTGAGAATAAAGGTGGCTAAAACGAACAAGCAAAAAACCACCAGCATTTATGAGACCTGCATGCATAATGGCTGATACTGGAGTTGGTGAATTCAATGAGCTCAGAAGCCATTTGTGGAATGGCCATATTGCCGATTGAGCCATAGCTGCCATTAGAAGTAATAATAAGGCTAGATCTATAATAGTAGATTTATGACTCTGATTTGTTATTGCACTTATACTATTTTGGTCAGTGGAAAAGTACAATAGACTGAATGCTGAAGCCATCAAGATAGCGCTTAATAAATAATTTTTTGCCGCAATAATTCCAGAAGCTTTAGCTGCTTTCCATTTTGATTTATGGATCATTAAACTGACCAATATCAAATTGCTGATGCATAAGCTGATAAATAATATCCATAAATTATCGCTAGTCACCATGATTGCAACTGAGCAAATCAGCAATATAATGCGAAGTACAAAAGAATAATATTTTGCATCGCCTCTCATATAACGTGAAGCAAAACTTATAACACAGGTTCCAATGTAACCAATAAGTGCCATCATGATCATACCTAGTTCGTCTAATTTATAACCCAAGTCTACAAAATCAATGTTCATTTAAATCTCACTCTTTAATAAGAAACTTTTTTAAACTTGACTCACCATATCAGTTTTTCTAATATTAGAGAAATTAATTATTTTTATAAATTACATTAGGAATTCTGATGAATATCGATACGATAACCCTACAGTGTTTTATTGCCGTTGCAGAAACCGGAAGTTTTACCAGAGCGGCTGAGCGTGTTGGTCGCACTCAATCGGCAATTAGTCAACAAATCATTAAATTAGAACAAATGTTAGGTAGGCAGCTTGTAATTCGTGGAAAAATTTTAACGCGTACACCTGACGGAGATATATTTTTAGGATATGCTCGACAGATTTTTGCATTGCATAGAGAAGCTTTAGACAGATTTAGAAATCCAGAACTGGAAGGTGAAGTATGCTTTGGATTGCCGGAAAATTTCGCTAGCAAGTATCTTTACGAAGTGTTAGCAGATTTTTCACGAATTCATCCACGCATTTTGCTCAATATTGAGTGCGGTTTAACCCTCAATCTTTTTGAAAAATTCAAAAATAAGATTTTTGATATAGTTTTAGTCAAAATGAATCGCCCTGAAGATTTTCCAAATGGAGTTGATGTATGGTCTGAACCACTCAAATGGGTTGGTGATGTCAACCTATTATCTCCTAATAAACCGATACCTTTAGTTCTTTCTCCGGAGCCTTGTGTTTATCGTAGAGCAGCTATAGATGCTCTTGAAAAGGCGAAACGTCCTTGGCGTTTAGTTTTTTCAAGTACAAGTTATACAAGTAGTGTTGCTGCTGTAAAAGCTGGCATGGGTATTACCGTCATGCCAAGCACTATGATTCCAGATGAGCTTATGGAAATAGAAGTACAATATATGCCTAATCTTCCTGATACACATGTCTCTTTACTAAAACAAAAAGCAGATAATAACATTATTAATACATTAGAAGGCTTTATACTGAAAAAATTACGACACCTCGCAGCCAAATAATTCGCCTTGTTCATGCCAGAGGCTGGGGATGTTTTGCATAAGATCGGTGAGCTTCATATGGCGGGGTTGGTGACCTAAAAGGATAGCTTCTTTGAATTTTGGAGCAAGAAAATTGAAGGTTTTTTACCATTCTTGGAAAGGAAATTTAGTCTTTATTTTTTAGTCCATGAGCTTGATTCTGCCTAAAAGATTTAATATTATTCTTGAATGACAGATAAGCGATAGGGTGTATACCATGTTTCCCTATGGAGAAAAGGTAAGGCCAAACCCGTCAATAGCCAAAGAAGACAGCTTCGATGAATCAAAACCCTTCTTTAAATCAGTATATTGCGTGAATTTAGGAAATTGCCTTCTTTCAGGGTGAAGAGATTATCAAGAGAGTTGGGAAAAACAACAGTAATATTCTCTATTTAAAAGAAAGTTTGAGCCCTTTCACACTGTTAATAACATTGCTGGGAATAGTGCCCGATTATGCTTATAAGACCTAATCTAAAAGATGAAGAAATTATCACATGTTTGCAGGATGCATATGGATTGAATAGTGAAGGCGTTTTTTTCCTTCCCCTGGGGGCTGACCTTATGACGGCTCTTTACCGCATTCGAACACATAGCGCAAAAGAGTATTTCTTGAAATTAAGAAATAACAAACATATCCCAGCTTGCGTGTTGGTTCCAAAATATCTTTCCGATAATGGTTTTAAACAAGTCATTCCGCCTTTAGAGACAACGACAGGGAATCTTTGGACAAATTTATCATCCTTTAAGGCAATTTTATACCCTTATATAGAAGGATTTAATGGCAATGAAACGGGAATGTCAGATCAGCAATGGATTGAATTTGGGTCTGCGCTGAAAAGATTTCATAGCACCTATTTCCCTAAAGTAATAACAAAAAGCATCCCACGAGAGACTTTTTCTTCCAAATGGCGTAAGAAGGTGAAAACATTTTTGAGATGCATTGAGGATGAGATTTTTCAAGAACACGTTGCTATAGAAATGGCATTATTTCTGAAATCTAAAAGCAGTGAGCTTCTTAAAATCATTAAACGTACGGAAGACCTTGCAGACTTTCTTAAAAATGAGCCTCTTCCCTATATATTATGTCATGCGGACATTCATGGATGGAATTTATTAATTGAAAAAGAAGGGGCTCTTTATATCGTCGACTGGGACACTCTCATATTTGCTCCTAAAGAACGTGATCTTATGTTCATTGGCGCTGGTCTAGGAAACGAAAGCCGTCCGTTCTCTGAAGTAGAAACACTCTTTTATCAAGGATATGGGCAAACTACCCTCAATCAGAACGCACTTACCTATTATCGTTATGAACGTATTATTCAGGATATAGCTGTCTATTGTGAACAAATTTTTCTTTCAAATGAAGGTGGGGAAGAGCGTGTGCGATCATTTGAGTACGTGCAATCTAATTTTTTGCCAAACGGTACGATTGAGAGAGCTTATGGATCAGACAAAATGAGAGAAAGTCTATAACAGAAATTGTCTTGCTTCTTAATCTTCTAAAATGTCATCATCCCCCGTCTTTAGAAGACTTGAAAAGATTTTAACCTTCGTCGTTAGAAGCGTTTAGTATAAATAAAAGTTTACAAATCTTTAGGGCCAGGCCAAAAAAAAGGATTATAGGAAATTTCCCATAAATGTCCGTCAAGATCCGCGAAATACCCAGAAAATCCTCCCCATTCTGTTTTTTGAGCTGACTTTGTAAGAGTCGCGCCATTGTTTTTTGCTTTTTCTAATATTTCAATAACTTGATCTTCATTTTCAACATTGTGTGCAAGTGTGACGCCTCTAAATCCTGTGCCAATACTCTCTACCAACGCATCTTTTGCTAAGAGATCCCAAGGGTATAAAGAGAGCCAGCTTCCATTTAATGAAAAGAAACTTACATTTCCTTCAAAATCTATTTTTGGAAATGCAAGGCCTTTCTCGTAAAATTTTGTTGCGTTTTCTAGGTTTTGGGTGCCGAGGGTAATAATGTTAATTCTGGGCGTCATGTGAGACTCCTATCTTTATATATTGAATGGCTAGTTTCGCAATAACGTCTGTTTTTGTCATTGAAACATGCTAAAATCATTTTCACTCTAACTGATATTTCCAGTTAAGTTTAGGTACAACTTATCAAGATAAAAATTTCTCTCTCTTTTTTTACTTAGATGACAGCAAGGGTGTTACGAGAGAATGGTGTCAAAATAAGAATCGAGGAACCATGAATCGAATGTATTTTATAGCAGGTGCAAGCGGGAGTGGCAAAACAGCAATAATACCTTACTTAAAAGAACTTTTGGGGCAGCAGGTTGCTCTTTATGATTTTGATGATATTGGTGTCCCTAACGATGCTGATATAAAATGGCGTCAGGAAGCCACAGAAAAATGGCTTCAGAAATTAGGACATTAGGAAAAAGATACCTGTTTGTTGGGTCAAATTGTTTTAGGTGAAATTCTAGCATGTCCTTCTGCCAAAAAAATAGATAGCATCAATTTTTGTCTTTTAGATGTAAGCGATTTTGAGCGGATTCAGCGTCTTTTAAAGCGTAATACCTATGGGGCAGATCAGAACATGCTTATTTGGGCTTCTTGGCTTCGAATGCATCATCAAAATCCCCAATGGGTGCAGCACGTTCTTAAGGATGGATGCTGGCAGGGCTTGGATTTCAGCGTTTGGGATCACCTTATAAATTGGGAGGATAAGGCCAATATAAAGGTTATTGATACAAGTAAGCTTAGCTTAAATGAGGTTGCAGAAAAAGTAGCGGCTTGGATTCATGAAAACACCCTTCTCGAAAAAGGGTCAGCGTCAAATCTAGATGATTCTCTTTCTCATAACTCTAAAAATATCATGTTTGAAAATTCCTTTGAAACTTACGCAAAAAAAAATTTGAATGTAATTCAAAATAAAGAGAAGATATTGGAAGATCTAAAAAGTCGTGAGCCAATTTTTCATCATCCCCGTAAATTTGGACGAACAAAGCAGGATATTTTAAATCAAATGTGTGATGAATTTTGGGAAATTGGGGCGTCAGGCCATGTCTATACAAAACAAGACATCCTTGAAACACTTCTTGAGCGCTATAATGATCCAGAATATAAAGATCTATGGGAAGCTAAAGACTTTGAACTCATCCAAATCGCGCTTGACACCTATTTACTTACCTATGTCCTTATCCAAGATATAAGAAGGGTAACAAGAAGATCAACGCTTTGGCGGCGTGTAAATGACAGCTGGAAAATCCTCTTTCATCAAGGAACTATTATAAAGAGTTAAGATTCTTATTTCTAAAGCCTTCAAATGATAATTTAAAGAAAACTGTATCAACAGGACATTTTTCAAATTTTTTGGGAAGATCTTTCGGATCAATTTTTATAAATCCTTGATTCAAATAAAATTTTTGTGCTGCTTGAAGTTTATCAACGGTTCCCAAAACGAGAAACTTAAAATTGTGTTTTAAAGCTGCTTTAAGAAGTGTTTTCATTAATTTTTGAGCAACTCCTTTTCCTCTATAAGCTTTCTTGACAAAAAACTTTTTGAGCTCTGCGTATTGATCATCAATTTTTTTTAAACCAATACTGCCTAGAATGTCACCAGAACTATTGGTGGCATACCAGAAATTACACGTATGATCATAATAAAAATCTTCTTCCGCACGTAAGACACAGAGATTTGTTGTGTCAGTTATAGGAATTGAAAATTCATTTTTTTGAATTTTTTCAATCATGTTGACAATTTGTTTCCGAAGCGTCCGTGACGTTGAAAGTGTTGCAATTCTTACATCATCTCTTAAATTGCGGCTTTTCTCGAGAGCATTTGCATAAAGAGTAATTGCTCTAATGATATCTGTTTGATCATCTTTTGTTAAAAATTCAAAAGCATCTTTAATTTTTGAATTGGAAAAAGCATTTATATTTTGTATTTCAATATCCCCTTTCTCTGACAAAGAAAGGTATTTTTCACGCTTATCAATCCCTTCACGGAATATTAAAAGTCCTGATTTATGGAGCTTTGTTATAAGACGAGAGATGGTTGAAGGTGATAAAAGTAAAAGCTGTCCAAGCTTTGAAATTGTGATTCCAGGTTCTTTTGAGATTTCAATCAAAGCATGCCAATGGGCAGGTGATTCTTGAGTTGTTAAGGTATTGATATCAAGAATACCAAGTTCACGAATTAGTTTGCGAGAAGAGTGTCTTAAGAAATCAATAGTGTCTTGCTTCATATTTACATCCTTTCATAATAAACATATTTTAATAAAAAAGATTGCAAAATGCAATAATATAAATTAGGGTAACTCTAAAGAAACGGTTTTTTAATTTCTAAAAAGAGATACATATGATGAATAATCAATTTTCTTATGATGAAGATTTTAATTTTTCTAAAAAAATAGATATTGAAGATTTTAAGAAGGATGAAAAAGGATATTATCTTCTTTTAAACCAAACACCTTTTTATCCTCAAGGAGGAGGTCAGCCTTCGGATCAAGGATGGTTAATAACAGAAAAAAGAGAAATTCCTATTATTTCTGTTCGAATAGGGGAGAACGAAATTCGTCATTATACAGACCAATATTACGATGATGTTATAGGAGAAAAAGCAATTTGTAAGATTGACTTAGAAAAAAGAGATTTTCATTCAAAACTCCATACAGCTGGCCATTTTATTAGTAATATCATAGAGGAGATTTACCCTGCTTTTAAAGCGCTCAAAGGGCATCATTTTCCAGGGGAGTGTTATGTAGAGTTCTCTTGCAAGAATGAGTTCAATCTGGAAATAATAGACTTAAATTTAATAACTCAAAAAATAACTCAACTCATTTCTGATGATAAACCTGTGAGAACCATGCATATAAAATCTTCACAACTTTCTGAAATTTGTCCTGATCTACCTTTTAAAATCCCTGAGTCTTCTTCTGTGCGTCTTGTGTCAATTGGAGAATACCCTTACCAGCCTTGTGGCGGAACTCATGTTAAGGGGACTTCATGCTTAAAAGGGCTCTCTATCACGAAAATGAAAATTAAAAATATGACTTTGAAAGTATATTATACAATTGATTAAAAAACAGCCTTCTTTGCAATATCTTGCGTATTTTGAGGAAATTGGTAGAGTACAAGATTATGTTAAAGAATTAAAATGAGTTTTAGGATGTCTAAAAATAACTCAGAAAATGAATTGCTTACTTTAATGAATGTTGGACCTCGAGTCTTAAATGATTTAAAAATTCTTGGAATTGAGAAGATTATTCAGCTCAAAAAAGAAACACCTGACAATCTTTTTGAAAAGCTCCAAGTTTTAACGAATAAAAAGCATGATTCTTGTATGTGGGATGTGTTTGCAGCAATTATCCATGAAGCGCAAACAGGTGAAAAAAAACCTTGGTAGTATTGGAGCAAAATTAGAAAAGATACAAAAAAATTCTAAAAAAATAAAAAATTCAATGCCTGAATTTCGGTCGCGTCTTTTTAAAGAATCTGTATAGTAAAAATGATTTTAACAAAATTGCTTTTATGAAATGGATTTTAGGAAGCGATGTTGACAGAAGAAACGAAGCAAGAATTTTATAAGGCGTTATTAAACAAAAATAAGGACTATGAAGGTGTCTTTTATGTTGGAGTCATTACAACAGGTATTTTTTGCCGGCCAACCTGTCCTGCTAAAAAACCAAAATTTGAGAATTGTGAATTTTATCAAACGGGACAAGAAGCTCTTCGTGCTTCCTATCGTCCTTGTTTGAGATGTCAACCTTTATCTCATCCAGGAAGTAGACCAGATTTTGTAAGGATTTTAATGGAAAGTATTGAAAAGAATCCTGAAAAAAGATGGAAAAGCCAAGACTTTAAAACATTATCGGTTGATACATCAACAGTCCGCCGTCACTTCAAAAAACATTTTGGAATGACCTTTGGGGCCTATGCGAGAATGCGACGTATGGATCTTGCTATAAATCAAATTAAAGGAGGAGCAAACGTGATTGATACACAATTAAATATTGGCTATGAATCAAGCAGCGGATTTAGAGATGCGTTTTCTAAAATTATGGGAGCTTCTCCAACAAATATTGAGAATCATAAGCTTCTTCTTAAAGCGGCGTGGCTGGAGACACGTTTAGGGCCAATGTTGGCAATTGCTGATGAGAAGGTTTTATACTTATTAGAATTTGTTGAGCGCCGTGGACTTGAACGTGAGATCGAAAAACTTCAACACAGAACCAAATCGGTGATTGTTCCGGGAGAAACGGCAGTTATAAAGTTCCTTGAAAAAGAACTTAAATCTTATTTTGAAGGAACTTTAAAAACTTTTAAGACACCTCTTTATCTTTTAGGAAGCCCATTTCAAAAGCTTGTTTGGGAAACACTTTTAACGATTCCCTATGGCCAAACGCGCAGTTATGGAGAGCAAGCTCGTTTACTTGGGAAACCAACAGCATTTAGAGCTGTTGCGAACGCCAATGGCGCAAATCAATTTGCAATTGTGATCCCCTGTCATCGCGTTATCAATACAAATGGAGATTGGGGAGGATATGGCGGAGGACTTCCACGTAAGAAGTGGCTCATTCAACATGAAGAAAAAAATAAATAAAAAGGGAAAAGCTTAACTTAATTTTCAAGAAGAATTGTTAGAGCCCTAAAGAATTTTTTAATATTCCACTTCTTAATGATAAAATTGTCAATAAGAAATGCTGAGAGCAAGAAATCTAATAATTAAAGGAGCCGATGTGTCATTAAGGACCTTGATGAATAATTTGCGCATTTTTAAAAGGAATACCAAAACTTTTTGCCGCCGCTTCATCATGCCAAGTATCTCCAATCATAAGAGTATTTGTAGAATTCAGTATTTGTCCAAATTCTTCTTGGGCAATATCTTTTAATACCATAAACATGCCAATATCCGGTTTTTTAAAATGTCCAATATAAGGCTGATAACGGGGATCTTCATGCGCTTTTTTTAAAAAAAAGTCTCCTCTATTTTTTTTAATGAGGGCATAACACGAAATGCCACCAATATGAGGTGAAAAAACAGCGACACTGAGAGGAAGTTTTTTCATGAGTGTTTTAAGGTAAGAAATAATCTTTTCTGGATCAAAATTTTGAGATTCACTTTCAGGCGATTTAAATCCAGAAATCATGAAATTAAGCTCTGCTTTTTTCATAGCGTCTTCGATGCCTGGAAAGATAATTTTTGAAGGATCAATTGGATTTTTTGAACCTGTAACTGTTCCATCGTTATCCCAAATTAAGATCTGTGTATTCATGAAAATCCTATATTTTCTATAATGTTTGTCTGTATAAGCGATCTTAGTATGCCGATAAAATATTGCTAAAACAAGATGCTCCTTTTGAAGAATAATACACATAAAAATAGGAGGATGGAGATTTTTTAAAAGGTCTTACTTTATCCTTGTTACAATAAACTTCTTTTTTGATTAAATTTAGTTTATGTGTATTGAAGACCTTAACAGATTAAAAAAATTGAAGTATTTTGGACTTTTCTGAGTCAACTATGGGAAATATGTTAATGAACATAGCATGCGTTTTTCTAAATGAATTTTAAAAACATAAGAGATAAATTTTACAAATGCGAAGATTATTTTTTTAGATCTATTAGTAATAAATGCTTGGACTTTTCAGGAAAAGGTGCAGCTTACCTTATGGGAATTAAGAGCCCTTATTTAAACCCTCTTTTTTTGAGAAAAAATCAGGATTCATTTGAAAGTGTTTTGGAAAAAAGTGCATTCTTTTATGGAACGCACAGCTGTCCATGGGCCGTAATTATTCCAGAAGATTTAACCACAGAAAATCATCAACACGTCTTAAATTCTTTTAATTTTACCTTAAGTGAACACTCTGTTGCTATGGGAATTGAGCTCCAAGCATTTTCAAAATTTGAAACTCCTGAAAATTTCGAAATCAAATCTATGAGCCATAATTTAGAAGAATGGATGATTCCTCTTGTGGACGCTTTTGGGAGCACAAAAGACATTACACACCAATATGCACTAACACATAAACAGGCATTGGCTTTAAATGCTCATTTTCATCATTATACGTTATATATAGGAAAATGTCCGGTTTCTTCATTAACGCTTTCCTTAAATCAAAAAGAAGCATGCCTGAATGATGTGGCAACGCTCCCAAAGTTTCAGAAACAAGGATTTGCAAGTTCTCTTATTTTATTTACGCTTTCTCAGGCTCAAAAATTAGGAGGTACACATTGTTTTCTTGATGCGTCTGTTGGAGCGGTGTCTCTTTATCAGAGATTAGGGTTTACATCTCTCTTTAAAAACAATATTTTTTTAAAAGAGATCACACCAAAATAAATATGCGAAGAAAATTTAAGGGTAAAAAATTATGAATGATGTCATTAAAGTTCCAGCTGCTTCTGCTGAAGACGCTCTTTCTTATTTTAGTCGGCAACTTACTTTTGAAACAGATTGTTGAGATGTGCATGAAGCACTTGCCTCCGGGACACCTGGGTTTGTCTTGTTGGATGTGCGCGGAAAGAATGCTTATGACAAAATGCACATTCCAGAAGCTCTTCATCTTCCCCATCGAGAGATTTCAAAAGAGACGCTTTCTCCCTATCCCAAAAAAACACTTTTTGTTGTTTATTGTGCGGGACCCCACTGTAATGGCGCTACAAAAGCAGCTATAAAGTTATCAGCTCTTGGAAGGCCCGTTAAAATTATGATTGGTGGAATAAAAGGGTGGCAAGATGAAGGATTTGATACAACATGTCTGTAATGAAGATCTCTCTTTTTTAAGAGTAGTCATTAAGATCTTATTTGTAACCTTACTTATAGAAACATGAACTTCCTTAAAGTCATTGACTTCTAGCCTGAAATACACTAACATGTATTTAATCGGTTTTGATGTTTATGGTTAAATAAGGAATTCCAGTCATGAAGAAGGCCTCTTAAGAAGCCCTTTTAAAAGGGCAAAGTTTAAAGGTGAAACGAAAAAGTTTCATTAAAAAGCCCTTGAATTTCTTAAGAGATAATTATGACACAAAAACCGATTCAACTTCATCATCTTACCCTTTCCTTTCCTCATAAAGTTTGTTTTGAAGACTTTAATGGCAATGTGCCTTTTGGAAGCCGTATAGGCATTTTAGGGGATAACGGGACTGGAAAGTCTACACTCCTTAAAATAATTTTGGGAGATTTTGACCCAAGCGAAGGGCATGTTAAAATTCCTGAAAACACAAAAATTGGCTATGTTCCCCAGATGATTGATCATTTTTCTCCTTTAAGTGGGGGAGAGCGTTTTAACGAAGCTCTTACACAGGCTTTAACCCAAAGACCGGATGTGCTGCTTTTAGATGAACCAACAAATCATTTAGATCTTCATAATCGTAATGCATTGATCCGTTTATTAAGGACTTATCGAGGAACATTAATCATCGTATCCCATGATGTTGAGGTTCTTAAAAACTGCTGTCAAACTTTTTGGCATCTTGATTCTGGAAAGATAAATGTATTTTCAGGAGAATATGATCATTATAGACGGGAAATTGAAGTTCAGCGGGCTTCCCTTGAACATGAATTATTTATTTTGGAACGTCATAAGAAAGAAATGCACCATGCCTTAATGAAAGAACAAAAACGTGCATCCAAAAGCCGCAGTAAAGGTGAGAAAAGTATTGAACAAAGAAAATGGCCGACAATCGTTAGTCATGCAAAAGCGCGTCGTGCTGAAGAAACTTCAGGTCTTAAAAAAGCAAATATTCGAGATAAAAAAGAAGAACTAATAACACGTCTATCAAGTTTATGTTTGTCTGAAGTTATCAAGCCGACATTTTCTTTAGAGGCTTTTGAATTTTCAGAAAAACAACTGCTTTCCATTTCTCAGGGGGAATTAAGATATGAAAATCAAGAAGTTCTTTTGAAAAATATTCATCTTTCCCTTTTATCTCATGATCGTGTCGCGATATTAGGAAAGAATGGCAGTGGAAAATCGACGCTTATTAAAGCCATATTAAATGCAGATAATGTTTTAAAATCTGGATATTGGTCTCTTCCCAAGCGATGTGATATTGGTTACCTTGATCAACATTATAAAACCCTTGATTTTCATAAGTCGATTTTAGAAACAATTGAAGACATTCAGCCCTTTTGGTCCCACGAAGATATACGGAAGCATTTAAATACATTTTTATTCCGTAAAAATGAAGAAGTTTATGCACGTGTTTCAACGCTCTCAGGAGGTGAAAAAGCGCGTTTGACCCTTGCTCAAATTGCTGCCAAGCCCCCAAAGCTTTTGATTTTAGATGAAATGACAAATAACTTGGATTTAAAGACTCGAAATCATGTGATCGAGGTCTTAAAAGTCTTTCCTGGAGCTCTTATTGTTATTTCCCATGATAATGATTTTTTAAAGAAAATTCATATCCAGGATACATATGAGATTAAGGATAATGTTTTAGTAAAAAATTAAAAGCTGGCTTAAGGTGTCTTAAACCAGCTTTTAACGTTAATTTAGGGAAGAATTAATGGGAGATACTTTTGAGCCATTCTTTTGCGTCTTTACTGATTTTTTTATCTTCTAAAGCAACAAGGCAGAGGGCTTTTTTAGGGTCAGGATTATCTCCATACATATCATCCAGAGTTTCGTCCCAAAGTTTTGAAATTGTTTCAGAGGGAACTTTTCCAACTTTGTCAAAAATTCCATAAATACGATCTCTCCAATACGCATCCATTGCTTTATCAAGCCAAGAGACAGTTTCAGGTGTTAAACCAACTTCTTCAAGTCCTTTTCCTTCAGCAAATCCTTTTTCAAATTTTTTGGTTCTCAGGTGGGCATATTTTTTTCCATAAAGTTCATTGATGAGGCACATACACTCTTTGCCCAAGGCTATACCAACGTTTGATTTTGGGTCAATTTCAAGATTATCTTGTATTTTTGAAACCAAATCAGACCATTTTTGTTTAAAAATCGGTTCTTGTTCAGGATTTAATTCAGCCTGAAAAGTTGCATATTGTTTTAATTCATCAGGCGTAAATATGTCTTTAACCCACGAATGTTCAAGTTTTTGTGTCATTTGATAGACCTCAATAAGTTTTAATATCGTTTTCCAAGGGATTGATTTATTGGATGGACATTCAGAGATAAGAGCTTTAAGAGTTTTACTTGCTTCCAGAAGGGCCTCAGCTTTCTCTTCTAAAAATTTAGCTTGTGCAGAAAAGTGGTCATTTATATCCACATTTTCGGTGAGTAAGATTTTAATTTGAGAAAGGTTAAACCCAAAAAACTTTAAAGCAATAATCTGCTGAAGTCTTAATAAATCTTTTTCAGAATAAAGACGGTATTTGTTTGTAAGCCTCAAGGAAGGTTTTAGCAAATTAATGCGATCATAATGGTGAAGTGTTTGCACGCTGACGCCCGTAAGTTTGCTTAAGTCTTTTACATACCATTTACTCATTTCTTTACTCCTTATTCTTAAAAATAAGATCTATGGTAACTATAGGGTCAAGCGCTTTTTTTTAAAAAAAAACATTCCTTTTTTAAAATTTAAAAAAAGAAAAAATTAATTCATTTTGAAGCGTTCATAAAAAGATTAGAAAGAGTATGTTTGCATTAATTTTATGGAAATTGATTTTTAAAAACTCTGCGTTTATCTTCTTTTAATTTAAAGGATAGGCATCAAGAGGTATATAAGCTTTTTCACTTTCAGAGTACATATAGATTTGTCCAGCATGAATATCAAAAAACCATAAATGCAAAATTAAGTTTTTTGAAGCCACTTTTTCTTGAATCCAAGGGAAAGTTAAGCAGTTTTGATAAGATTGTTGGAGAGCTAATTTAGCATATTCATCTGCATCATGAAGGCTAAGATAGGGTGTTTGTACAAGGGAAACCCAGTTTGTTATAAAGTCATTTTGATGCGATTCTGTGCTTTTCAAAAGAGTTTGAATCCCACCACATTGGCTGTGTCCAAGCAAAATGAGATGTTTGACTTCTAAAAAGCGTATACCAAATTCTAAAGCGGCACTGGTACCATGATGGGCTTCGTCCTTTTCGTAGGGAGGAACGATGTTTGCAACATTTCGAACAACGAATAAATCTCCTGGGTCACATTGCAAAATTAAAGCAGGATCGACGCGAGAATCACAACACGCAATGACCATTGCTTTAGGATTTTGGCCATAACGCGAAAGATACGGCATAATTGACTTGTCTCCAAGAACATACTTTTTTCGAAAGACTTGGTATCCTTTTAAAAGTTGTTTAAAGCTTTTTTCCATGTGATCCTTAATGCATAAAAAACAAAGAAGATTCTTTCTCAAGCACAACTTATCCTAATTCTTTTATAAACTACAACTTTAAATTATTAATTGATGTGCTTTTTTAAGGTGAGATGTTTTTAAAATTTTTAAAAATCGAGTTTTTTTGATAAATAATAAAAACTTGTTTCTTTTGTGTAGCCGGGGCGTATAAAATCAATTTTAAATCCAAATTTTTGATAAAATTCGGGCGCTTGAAAAGACATTGTTTCAACAAAAACAAAAGAACACCCTTGTTTTTTTCCAAATTCAAAAGCACATGTCATCAATTGAGTTCCAATCCCTTTTCCACGATTATTTTCATGAACAAAGAGGAGTTTAATATGGAGGGCTCCCCAAAAAATTTGAACGACAATACATCCTAAAAGTTGATTTTTTTCATAAATTTCAAACAAAACAGGATCTTCTGAAAGGCCATTTATGCCGATTGCTTGGAGTGAATGCAACTTTAAGGCTTCAAGGATTTGATTTTTAACCTCAAGCGTAAGGAAAGATTGTTTAATTTGCATCAGAAAAATCAGTAATCATTAACCGAATTTTTTATCTTCCTCTCTTTTCTTTTTATTTTCTTTAAAAAAAGTGCATTTTCTTTTTCTCGTTTAAAATTTTGTTTATCTTCTTCTTCAACTGTTTTTCTATATTTTCCCAATTTTTTTTCTTCTTGCTTTATGGCTTCTTTTTCCTGTGCTATATCAGCTTCATCTTCTATTATTTTTTCTTCTTGTGTTTTAATGCGTTCATTCATCTCTGTTAGATTTAAGAGATTTTCTTGTTCTATCAATTGGCTATCTATCAAGGAATCTTTCGTGTTTTTTTGTATGGATACAGAAGATTTTTTTTCAGATATGGCCTCAATGGATAAGGCAAAAAAGAGTGCTGCTGATGTAAAAAGTATGAAAAAAAGATGGGTTTTATTGATAGTTTTCATGGTCTTCCTTTTTTAAGATTTTTTTTTAAAACGAAAATAAGAATATCACAAGCTTTCTATTCCATAAAGTCTCTTTATATTTTATGATGAGATAATTTAAAAAGATTTTTAATAAAATCGTAATCCCCATACCAAAATGACCAGAAAGTAGTGAAATTATGTATTTAAAATTATTGAGTTTTGTTTTTGCCTTCTTAGCAGCGGGTTTTGTGGATGCCATGGTTGTTACGAACCAATATTTAGGAAAAGCGCCAGAAAATGTGCGTATTCGGAAAAATGGTACAGAAATTCCAAATGGAGGAGCTGGAATATATTTATATGGAAATGTTAAAGGAGATATTTGCCTTCTTATAGGACGGGAAAAAGGGAGTATTTATTGTCCGCTTGCAGGAAGTTCTCAATTCAAAGAGAGAAATATACCAGAATCTTTTGAAGAAACAGCACGGCGGGAGTTATGGGAAGAGTCAGCAACTCTTTATTCTGTTCAGCCGGAAGATTTAAAAAATGGAGATTTTTACTTTCAAGAAAATAAGAGCGGGGGTCAATACCTTTTAATTTTACTAAAAACTTCTAAAATTTTACATACAAAAGATCTGGTGGACGCTCAGAAAAATTTAAAAAAAGAATGTTATCTTGAAAAAGAAAACCTTGTTTGGATTCCTTTTCAAGTGCTTCTTAAGAAGAAAAAAGGAGAGAATAAACTTGTTTATAAAGGACAGATCTTTCCTTTACAAAAACAATTTGCACATTTGTGTGATGAAGACTCTTTTAGAAGCCTTTTAAAAAGTATCCTGCAAAAAGCGAATCATAATGATAATAACATAGAAAAGAAAGGTGACTATAAAAGAGCTGCATTTTAAATTTTTAAAAGAAAAGACATTGATGTATTTTTCTTTTTGGAATGAAAAGAAATCAATGTTTAGTCTTTCTCTTTCTTTTCTATAAAGAAAGCAGAGAAGTTACAGTGTTTTTCCTAAATTAACACATTCTCTTTGAAAAGCAGGGTCATCAAATGGCATGTTATAATATCCAAGACGTCTATAGAAATGTTCGGCACTTAAACGTCCATGCATCTTAAGGAGAGAACGTCCTTGGTGCTTAATCCATGTCTCAAGCTGCGTCAGAAGGTAAGTACCGTATCCCTTTTTTTTATAAAGTTCGTCCGTAGCAAGAGATCGGAGGGCAGCTTCCGTAGGAGTCAAAAATTCTATATGGGCATCACTGATAATGTCTATTCCCTTATAAAGGACGAAATGAAAATGATTGTCCTGTGAAAGGGTCGGATGATTCCGATCATAGGACACACCAATTGGTTCAAAAATTTCTTTCTCGCGAATGCGATGATACGCTTCCCATTTTTGTGGGGTTAAAGCCAGAAGTAGTCGAAATCCTTCAAATCCTGACTTTTGAGTAATAGTGTCAATAAAAGTTACTTTTCCTAAAGAATAGGCCATTCGATCATTTGAAAATTGATGGGCCAGAGTCTTCTTAAGAGCTTCATAAGCCTCACGATCATTTTTATTGGAACACATCCAGGATCGGAACCTAAGATGCCGGTCAATTTCAGGATTATCTTTTTCAAAAATATGCACATGATATCCTTCAATTCCTGTACCTTTTCGAAAAAAACGTCGAAAAGGCATCCCAAATTCTCCTTTTGCTTCATATCCCAAAGCTTCCATATTTTTAAGGACAGTATCAACTTTTGTAATGTCAAGAACAACAGGCATTATATCGATAATAGGTTTTGCAGGAAGATTTGGAACAGATGTTGAGCCAATATGATGAATATCAGTGCAATTATTCCCCAAAGCTTTTTGGATTAAAGCAGATTCTTTTTCAAAAAGTTGCACCCAATGAGAAGTATAAGGGGAGATAAAAACAGGATGAGGGAAATTTTCTGGTTTTTTCATTTTAAACAATATGGTTTGTTTAATCTATTTAAAGGCAACTTCAACTTGCTTTCCATAAAATGCAAGACCAAGAGAAATAATTTTTTCTACATTTTTATAGGCTTTAATTTTAGAAATATATCCTTTTTCTTCAATTTGATCTAGAGTTTTTTTGGCAGCATTTATTAAATTCTCTTCTTTGCTTGTAATTTTATATTCCAAAAATAAAAGCAATAGAATAGGGGGATGTTTCCTTCGGAATAATAAGAAGATCTGCGCGTCCTTTACCGATTTCACGTTCCTTTTCAACAAAATAGTCTTCATTTATACTGCTTGCAAAAAGACCCCACATAAATCCATTATAAAGAAGTTCTGCTTGTTTGCCTGAATCAATATAACTTGCGGAAGCTTCTAAGTATCGTTTTAGCGCGTTAATGAATTTAGGGATGTCGCCTGAAAGAAGATTGGTAACAAATGACCTATACTCTCTGGAATCTGTTTTAAATTTTCTCTCTACCCATTTCATGACAGATGACATAAACACACCTCTAATTTCCTGATTAGGGATTTTAACTTGGCAGAGATAAGTCATGCCATCTAGAGTTGGTTTAATTTTTTCAGCTGTAAGATATCCAGAAAAAAGCAATAGGTTATATAAAGCGTTGGAAGAGGATTTGATATCTGAAAATACCATTTTTGGATCAGCTAACATTTCAACATACCCGCCTTCAACAAGGGTTTGCATTTCTTCTTGAAACTGGTCAAGTATAAGTGCTTGTTCAATTAAAGCAGTATTTGCTGTTCCTACCCAGTAGGATTTAAAGACGCCATTATGATTTAGACAATTCATAATGGACCACGGATTATAAATCGTGAATCCTCCTATACTGTAGCCGTTGTACCAAGATTTCATATTTTTTTCGATTTCAGGGTTGTGATTCATTCCAGATTTCTGAAGAAGGTAGTCGACATCGTTTTCTGTAAATCCAAAATACTTTGCAAAATTCTTGTCCAAAATGGAATCTTCTCCAAGATTATTAAGACCAGAAAAAAGGCTTTCTTTTGCAATACGTAAAATTCCTGTGATCATGGATTTCTTAAGAAATATATTGTCTTTAAGAGCTTCTCCTAAAATGTCTCTAAAAAGAGAGAGTGTTTCTTGGAAATATAAATCTTTTTCTTCTTCAATTTTTTCTTGTGTAAGAAGTTTCTGTGCATACCCTTTATTTAAAGGAGCATCATATTCATCAATAAGAACAATAACTTTTTGATTGAAATGTTTAAACATTAACATGCTTAAAAATTTAATGCTTGCTTCTAGATCTCCTGTATCAAGCGATCTATCCAAATATTTTTGAAAGATAGTTTTATCGACAGTATTAAGCTTAGAACTTTGTAAAAGATAGATATGGGTTAGATAAAGATTTTGGATTAAACGAGTAACTTTTCCCTTTATATCTTCAAAATTTGTTGCTTTTATATCTTTAAAACTTAAAAAAAGAGTAGGGTATTTAGCGCAATAGTCTTCTAGTATCGAATGGTCATTTTTTATGTTCATTTTAGAGAAGATATCGCGCTTTGTGAATATTTCGCTCTCATCCGGATTTCCATCTTCTTTGATAGGAATAGAAAAAAAATATTCAAGCATCATCATATTGAGTGTTTTTCCCCACCGTCTGGGGCGTGTGGTTAAAATTACATCATGGCATCTTCTATAAAACTTTTAATCAAAAGTGTTTTATCAACAAACAATGTGCTTTCTGTAATAAGCTTTTTAAAATCACTTGTTCCAATCATGATGGTATATGTTTTGTTTTTTAGATCTATCATTTATACATCCTTAATGCTTAGCGCAGTATCTCACAGCTTTCTTAGAGATACATGATTAAATTTAAGAGGAGAATTCTCTTAAATAGAAAAGAAGAAGATTTTTAAGCCTTTGAAAGAATTGTGGCATAAGGAGGTATTTGGATACTTATTTTAAGGTATAAGCATCAAGATATCTCAAGTAAAGCTCTATTAATTGCTTAATATCTTGGTATTGAAGGGGAGAGGTTGCTGGATCAGTTCTTGAAAGCAAATCAATAAGAGAAGATAAAGTAAGAAGATAAGTGGCCTCACGCCAATGAGGAGGAAGAGAGACATTTTCTTCTTGAAGACCTTTTAGGAAGGCACTTTCAAATTCAGATGACATTTTATGTGCATACCGTAGCATGTTGGAAACGTCCCATAAGGATGACCCTGAGAAAGCAAATTCCCAATCTAAAATGCCTGTGATGATCCAGGACTCATTAACTTGTTTGACCAAAATATTTGCAGGATCAAAATCTCCGTGAACAAGATGTGTTTCATTTTTTTTAGGAAGGAGAGAGGCAAAGGATTCAAAATAGAATCTTATTTTAGCGCACGTTTCCATCGAAAGATGCGGATTAATTTCAATCTTTTGCAAACATTTTTCTACATGCTTAATTAAAAGTTTTTCTGAAAAATACGGAGGCTTAACATTCAGATTATTTCCAAAATCTCCGGATTTCGGAAATGTAAACTGTGAAATTTTGCCAAGAACTTTTCCAACTTGGATCATAAGAGATTCTATATCATAGGGTAAATTGGAAAGTAAAAGATCTCGCAAGGTACGCCCTTCTATAAAGGTTGTGATCGCAAAACGTATGTTGTCATAATCACCAATATATAAAACTTCGGGTAAAGGAAGGGCCCTTTTAAGGAGCTCTCCAAGTACTTTTTCCCGATAAGCAGCGTCTTTATCCCGAAGATAGAGACGAAGAAGAGTGGGGCTTTTCTCCTCTTGAAGATAGACTTTCACGTTAAGGTTAGCGCATCCACCAGAAATTATTTCTGAGAGCGTTCACTAAAAGATAGATAGAAAAACATCTTGATATTTTTGAAA
>JAFEBT010000025.1 GCA_018242545.1 Pseudomonadota bacterium | reverse complement strand
TCTTGTCATTTTTTCTTGTCATTTTTTCTTGTCATTTTTTCTTGTCATTTTTTCTAGATTTTATCGCTTTTCTTCTAAAACCTCAATAAGATCTTCTATAAAACCTTCTATTATACATGGATCTTCACCTTCTGCCATAATACGAATAACATCCTCTGTGCCAGAAGGTCTTACGATAAGACGACCATTATTACCAAGAGAATCCTGTAGATTTTGAATCATTGATATAACGCTAGAATCTTTCAAGGAAGACTTTTTAACACCTTTGACGTTCTTAAGAATTTGAGGGTACGGCGTAAAAAGAGAAGATAAATAACTTGCGGGTTTTTGGTCTTCCACAAGAAGGGCTAAAACTTGTAGTGCTGCCATAAGTCCATCACCCGTTGTTGCAGCTTCTCCTAAAATAATGTGTCCAGATTGCTCCCCTCCCACATTATATCCATGAAGACGCATATATTCTGAAACATATCTATCTCCAACATTTGTTCGAACTAAATGAAGACCTTGCGACTCTAGATAATGCTCAAGCCCAAGATTTGACATAATGGTTGTAATAATTCCATTCTTTTGCAATTTATTCTTCTCAGACCAAGATGTTGCAATTGCGGCAAGAAGGAAATCTCCATTAATAACAGTCCCCTTTTCATCAACCATTATCACACGGTCGGCATCCCCATCTAGTGCAATTCCGATATCTGCTTGATGCGCTTTAAGTGTTTCAATTAAGAATTCTGGGTGCATTGCACCACAATGCTGGTTAATATTAACCCCATTGGGTGCATTCCCAATGGCAATCACTTCGGCCCCCAATTCCCAAAAAACCGTTGGGGCAACCTTATAGGCTGCGCCATGCGCACAATCCACTACAATCTTCAATCCATCCAGCCTCAAGCCTTTTGGAAAAGCATTTTTTACAAACTCAATGTATCGTCCTTGAGCATCATCAATCCGACGCGCATGCCCTAAATTCAAAGGAGAGGCAAGATCAATGGGTTTGTTTTCTTTAAAATAACTTTCTATACGATCCTGAACAGCATCATCCAATTTAAATCCATCCGGACCAAAAAATTTTAATCCATTATCTTCTGCTGGATTATGAGATGCGGAAATCATCACACCAAGATCAGCGCGAAGAGATCGTGTTAGCATTGAAATCGCTGGTGTCGGCAAAGGCCCGACCAGAAACACATTCATCCCCATTGATATAAATCCAGCTGTCAAAGCTGATTCCACCATATAACCCGAAAGACGCGTATCTTTTCCAATAACGATACCGTGATTCCCTGGATTTTTCTGAAACTCTTGTGCAACTGCTTGAGCAAGTTTTAAAACAGTTTCAGGAGTCATAGGATATTGATTTGCTCTTCCTCTTACCCCATCTGTTCCAAAAATCTTACCCTCTGAATTCCTCATTTTATATTCCATGAGTTGGTTCAGGTTTTAGATTTTTTTTACGCGAAGAAGGTTTTTGTGAAGACGTTGGGACAGAACTTTTCTTAGATCCAACTTTAGAAAGATCAGGACGTTGAAGCGTCTCACCCGCAAGAACACTTTTTATCTCATCTCCACTTAATGTTTCATACTCGAGAAGACCTTTCGCTAAGAGATGAAGATCCTTTAAATTTTCTGTTAAAATTTTTCGAGCCTTGTCATACGCAACGTCGACAATTTTACGAACCTCTTGATCAATAATCTCTGCTGTTGAATCAGATACTTGTTTGCGCTGACCAATGCTATGACCCAAAAAAACTTCTTGATCTGCTTCTCCATAACTTAAGGGACCTAATTTTAGACTCATTCCCCATTCTGTTACCATTTTGCGCGCCATATCTGTTGCCATCTTTATATCAGAAGAAGCCCCGGTTGTAATCTTTTCTTCTCCAAAAATAATTTCTTCTGCAACACGCCCCCCCATTGCAACAGCTAAATCTGCACGTAATTTCGCAAGGGTAACCGATAAACGATCCCCCTCAGGAAGGCGCATAACCATTCCAAGAGCACGCCCCCGCGGAATAATCGTTGCCTTATGAATAGGATCAGAATCTATCATGTGAATCGCAACAAGAGCATGTCCGGATTCATGATAAGCTGTCAGCTTTTTTTCTTCTTCCGTCATAACCATGGATCTGCGTTCAGCTCCCATCATTACTTTATCTTTTGCCTCTTCAAAGTCAGACATTGTAACAGAGCGTTTGTTACGTCTTGCTGCAAGAAGAGCCGCTTCATTAACAAGATTTTTCAAATCTGCCCCTGAAAATCCTGGGGTTCCTCGCGCAATGACCTTTGCATTCACATCTGAAGCTAACGGTACTTTTTGCATATGAACAAGAAGAATTTTTTCACGTCCAATAACATCAGGAACAGGAACAACAACTTGGCGATCAAAACGACCTGGCCGTAATAAAGCTGGGTCCAAAACATCCGGCCTATTCGTAGCTGCAATTAAAATAACGCCTTCATTGCTTTCAAATCCATCCATTTCAACAAGAAGTTGGTTCAAGGTTTGTTCACGTTCATCATTTCCACCTCCGAGACCCGCGCCGCGTTGACGTCCTACTGCATCAATTTCATCAATAAACACAATACAAGGTGCACTTTTCTTTGCCTGTTCAAACATATCGCGCACACGACTTGCACCAACGCCAACAAACATTTCCACAAAATCAGATCCTGAAATTGTAAAAAAGGGTACATTTGCTTCACCTGCAATCGCCCGTGCTAAAAGTGTTTTTCCTGTACCGGGCGGGCCAACAAGAAGAACACCTTTTGGAATTTCCCCTCCCAAACGTTGGAATTTCTTAGGATCTTTTAAAAAATCAACGACTTCTTCAAGTTCTTGTTTTGCTTCGTCAATGCCTGCAACATCTTCAAAAGTAACGCGCCCTTGCTTTTCTGAAAGCATACGCGCACGCGATCGTCCAAAACCCATAATTTTACCGCCGCCTCCCTGCATCTGACGCAGCGCAAAAAGCCATACACCAACGAGAAGAAGCATTGGGAACCACGATAATAAGATTTGAAAAAAAGAGAATTCATCTTGAGGAGCAGCAGAAACACGCACCCCTTTATCCGTTAATTTATCAACAATATTAGAATTATTAGGGGCATATGTCACAAATGTCTGACCATTGCTAAGATGTCCTGTAATATGGTTGCCCTTAATTAAGACTTCTCCTACGTTTCCTCGGTCAGCATCTGCCAAGAAATCAGAAAATGCAAGCTGTTGAGAAGCATTTCCGCCTCCCATCCCCTGGAAAATATTGTAAATGGCCACCAAGAAGAGGCCTAGAATGATCCATAAGACTAAATTACGATTAAAATTACTCACGAAGTTTTCTCCTTAAAATGATGAAAGTACTATAACATTATTTAAAAATTATTTTCCATGAAATTTACATGAATAGGGAAAGGAGCCAGAGAATTTTTTGGAAAAAAAGAATTCTTTAAGGACTCTAGCCCACTTTCTTGCCAAAAAAGCATCCCCCATCCTAAATGAGGAACAGACAAAAGCTTCTCATTTTCCCAAAGGGAAGGAAGTGTCTCAAGAATCGTATCATGAATATCTAAAGGAAGGTCATTATTGTCTGATTTTCTTTCTTTTGTTAAAAAACCTTCTTTTTTTAAGAAAAGAATCCCCTTTTTTCCTAAAGGTTTGAGAAATCTGTTTCCCAATAATGAAATATCCTTAATTTTAACTAAAAACCGATCCTCCCAAACAAAAAACCCTTGATTGTTAGACAATTCTTTAATTTTAGAAAATGAATATTTTTCTGAAGATCTGCATGGCTCTTTCATAACAAATAAAATATCATGCTTTTTCTTCAAGAGCACAGAATTCAAAGTTTTAATGAAAGATTCTGGAGAATTTGTTTGAAAAAGTTTCACGAGGGGAAGAAGGCTCGCTGATCGAGCCGCATAGGGCTTTCCTCCAATCATAAAAATAATGCGTTCTAAAACCCGCCGTGCAATTTCAAAGGAAAATGTTCTGAATTTTTTCAAATCGAGGCTTGCGTATCCTAATTCAGACACAAAGACAGCTTCAAAAAGAGCTTTGATCGTTTCTTTTTCAAGAGCTTCTCGCACCCAAGAGCTTTTTTCAATGAGTGTTTCAATAACGTCTCCTGAAATTCCAAGAGCGTCAAAGTCTTCTTTTTGCTCTCGAAGTTGAACGCGACGAAATTTCAAATTTTGGTTACTTGGATCTTTTATAAAAGGCTGTTGAAATTCTTCTAAAGTGACATAAAACCTTTCTTTAGAAATTTTTAAAAGGGGCCGCAATTTTCGAACAAACGGGGTTTCTCTCACAAAAGCCATTCCAGAAAGACCATCTATTCCACTTTTTTGAAGAAATCTTAAAAGAAATGTTTCCTGTTGATCTGCTTGATGATGCGCAAAAAAAAGATGCTGAATTTTATTGTCCCGGCAATAGCTTTCAAGAAGCTCATGTCGCATAAGACGTGCTTTTTCTTGAAGATGCGTCTTGGGTTTTGGTCCTCTCCACTGCAAAATCGTATGAGGAATTGAATGCTGCTTCATCCATTGCGACACCTGCTGAGCTTCTTGAGATGCTTCAGGGCGAAGGCCATGATCAACTGTTAAAGAAAAAAGCACGCCAGAGTTCTTTTTTATCCATCTTTTTAAAAGAAGAGCGAGAGCAAGGCTATCAACTCCTCCAGAAAGAGCAATAGCAAAGGACGGAGAAGATTCAAATGGACCGACCTTCTCCATTAAACGTTCAAATTCAGCTTCTTTGATGGATAATGGCTTAAGGCGTACATCCATTATTAGAATTTTCTGTTTGAGCCATTTTTCGAAGAGCAGAAGAAGCCGTCGGGAAATCTGTCAACAGCTTTTGAAACGTTGCGCATGCTTCTTTCTTTTTGCCAAGTTTAGAAAGTGACTGACCCAATTTTAAAAGGCTGTCAGGACGTTTTGAGTTTTTGGGATAATCTTTATAAGCAGTTAAAAATGCCACGGATGCTTTTGAGTAATTATTCATGGCAAAATGAACCTCTCCGAGCCAATATTGTGCATTCCCAGCCAACTCATTGTTTTTATTATGCGCCAAGAAAGACTCAAACCCTTTAAGCGCTGCAGCATATTCTTTTTTCTTTAAAAGATCGAGGGACGTTTTATATTGATCTTCAGCAATATCTCCTTCTGGCTCTGAAACAACTTCAGGCTCGACAAGAGGATCTTCTATATTTTCGTCAAAAGACGCCTCTTCAGCAGAAGCTTTCTCTTTCAGAGTAACCACGCTCCCTGCTTTTCCACTTTCTGAAGCAGAAGGCTTACTTGAAGACGATTGAGATCTTTTCTTTTCCGTGCGTTGTTCCTCAAGATCTTTGGGCTTTCCCTGGTCTTTAGATTTTTTCTTTGTATCAGGAGAAGGCTCTTTTTTATCTTTTTTATCTTGGACCATAGCCTTTTCTTTTTGATTTTCTAATTCAGAAATTCGAAACTCAAGATCATTTTTAAGAACTTGTATTTCTTTTGCCTGAAGATCAAGTTTATGCGTTGCTTCTTCAAGGGAAGACGTTAACCGCTGCACTTCTTGTTCAAGAGTTTGTATTTCAGAAGTGTTCAGAGATTTTGCAGAAGTATTGAAAACAGAAGGATTTTGGCCTTGAGAAACGGATCCTGCAGAGACTTTTGGAACTGAAACTTCACCGCGATAGACTTGACGCTCCAAAGTACTTAATTGACGTTCTAATCTTTCAATTTTATTCACCATTGAAGAAACTTCCTCTGCAAAGACAAAAGAATCACTCCAAAGCAAAAAACCAAAGAAAGAAAAACAGACCAACCCTCTTAAAAAGATAGAATACATTTTGTTTGTTCACCCATTTTCAACCATAATACTTACCAAAAGTCCTTTTAATTTTTAAAAGTTTTAACAAAATTACACAAGCCTTAATTTAAAAATGAGTTATTAGATTGTATCTTTCAATTCTCTTCTTTTTTGTTCATTAAAAGTTGAGAATCGCGCAATATAAAGATTTTCTTGCATAATACCCAAACTTTTATAAACATCCGTTTAAATTCTCTGAGAGATTTTAAACGGATGTTTAAGTTAGAATATTTTTCTATAAGATTTAAATGTAAATGTCTTTGTGAAATGGAACTCTAATCCCACTTTTTGTAGAGAGGGATATCTAAAAGCCTTACTTGAAAAGGAAATATGCACGATACTTACACCAAAATTACTTTATTATAACCGGCGTGAAGCAATATTATAAATTAAATTTTTGTCTCTTTTCACAATCGCAATAACCTGCACAACAACACGATCATCGTAGACACGATATACAAGCCGATATCCAGAAGAACATAGCTTAATTTTATAGCATCCTTCCATATTCATAAGCTTATTTTTTGGAACATGAGGAGCTTCAAGCACCTTAATCAACTTAGATTTAAAGAATTTTTGTATATCTGGAGAGATTTTATCCCATTCTTTTTTAGCAGAGGCAAGAAAAGTTAATTTATAGGTCATTTAAAGACACAGAAATTTCTTTTTCATTGGAACGAGCTTTTATGATATCTTTTAATTCTAAATCTTCCAAAGCTTCTATTATATATTCATAGGTTTTAGCAGGAATACAATAAAAAACAGGTTCATTTCGATTTAAAATTGCCAAAGGCTCCCCATAACTATTTGTGACCGTTCCCATGGGATTTTTTTTAAGTTCACTCACACTTGCAGTTAAATTTGCATAAATTGTATGGGTCATTTTAGCACCTTTAATAATGTTGTTTAAGAACCTTATGATAGTACTTTTTAAAGATATATATCAAGAATAATTTTTTATAAAAACCACCATATTAAAGAGAAAAGACAGACACTCTTGCTGTTTATCAAAACATTTTAAATTGAAATTTAAGAAAAACAAATCACTTAAGACGCAGCAAGGCTGAGAGCACATAATCTGTAAAAACCTTCTCCATCTCTAAAGCTTGCTCTTTATTCGCGCCTTCATAAGGCCCTTCATTTTTGTTTTCTTTATCAACGGTCTGTAAAACGGAAGCTGCATGTCTTTTAAAGTCATGTGCGACTCTAAACAAAACAGCACTTTCCATATCAAAACTCTCTTTTTTATTGTCTCTTTTAAGATTTTTCAATTGATTTTCAAGCGCTTCTTTTCTTTTTGAAGAGAATTTTTCAGGCGTTCTTAACGCATGGTAATTTTCAAGATGATGACACACTCTTTTTTCAATAGGTAAATTTCTTTCCAATGCTTCAGCACTTAAAGCAGCAATAATCTCTGAAGAGGCCCACAGTGATTTTCCACAAGAATTTGGATCAAGACCACTCGCTAATTCAAATCCAAACAGGTTATCCGTTTCATCAATTATCTTAATTAAATTTTTGTCCTCTTGAGGCGGACTTTTTACATCATCTGATCCATATCTGACAATATATTGAGCCCCAGCAGAATAAAGCTCCGTAAACATCAACCCAGACCCGCTTCCAACAGGCGCACTTGCCATAAAAACTTTGCACTTTTTATAAAAACCTATATATATCTTAGGCCCCCAAGGCACTTCATAAACATCTCTTTGATCAAGAACGGTGCTTATTCGTTCAATGCGATTTTGGTTAGAAGATACAATTCCTCGATCAGGAATCGGAATTCTGACAAATAAATTATCCTCTTTTTTTAAGAGAATATCTGAAAGCGCTTGGTTGAATACAACATTTATTAAGGATGCCATTTTTTTAAAATTTAAATCTTTTCTATCTTAATTATGAAAACTCTGCCATCATACTTTCTGGAACATCTCCATTATCAAAGACAGATTGAACATCATCATTATCTTCTAATACATCCATAAATTTTAAATAACTTTTTGCTTCATCTCCAGAGAGCGCTGTTATTGTTTTTGGGATCCAAGTTAAACGAGCGCTTTCCGCTTCTCCAAATTTTTTAATGAGACCTTCCCGAACCGTGCTAAAAGAATCAGCAGCACAATAGATTTCATAAAATCCGTCTTCAATTTTAACATCTTCCGCACCCAATTCGACAGCAATCTCAAACATCTCATCAAAAGATGCAACTTTTTCTAAATACCGCACAAGACCAAGGCGATCAAACATAAAGCTCACACTTCCTGTTTCTCCTAAATTGCCTCCGCATTTGGTAAAAGTCGAACGAACTTCTGCGGCTGTTCGATTTCGATTATCTGTAAGACATTCTACCAAAACAGCCACACCACCTGGACCATATCCTTCATAGCGGATTTCTTCATAATTTGTCCCCTCTTCTGCACCTTCACCACGCTTAATTGCCCGATCCATGGTATCTTTAGGCATATTGGCTTCACGCGCACTCATGATTGCTGCTTTTAATCGAGGGTTTGAATGTGGATCTGCACCCCCTTCTCGTGCAGCAACAGTCAATTCGCGAATAATTTTTGTAAAAATCTTTGCACGTTTTGCATCTTGGGCGCCCTTACGATGCATAATGTTCTTAAATTGTGAATGTCCTGCCATTTAGATTGTCCTCTTAAGGTTTATATGAGCTTTAAAAAGCTTCAGACTTTCTTCTTTAATGCCACTAAAAAAGAAGTTTGTGAAGCGTCTTGATTTAAGACGATTTTTTCAAAATATCAAAAACATCTTCTTTCCAAGATATCTTCTCCACCTGTATTTTATACCAAAGCGTGTAAAAAAGAAGGACCCAAGCAGCCATTCCTTCTTTTTTAAGTGTTGGATTTTGAGAAAGCTTTTTAAAGAGATCTTCTATTTTTTGAGGAAAAAGCTCTTTAAGAGCTTCTTGATTTTTTAAAAGAGGTCCTAAAATGTATGCTTTTTTGGAAATCCAATGTCCAACAGGAGGCGTAAATCCTTTCTTCTTTTCAAAAAAATTAAGACCTACTTGTTTTTGCAGCCATTTTTTTAAAATCCATTTTCCATGCACCTGATAAAGTTTGAGAGAATCTTCTAAAAAGAAACCAAAATTTGCAAAAACTTTATCTAGAAAAGGAGGGCGCCCTTCAATTCCAAAATGCATCAATGTTCGATCAAGTTTTATCATTAAATCATGAGGAAGCCAATCTTTAATATCGAGAGCTTGGGCCTTTTGGAGGGAAGAAAGCTCTTTATACTGGGAAATTTCTTGCTCAGCTTTTATGATGTCAGAACGCCAAGAAGAAGGCGCTTTAAAAAGATCGAAGCCCTGAAGAAGGCTTTTTTCACGTAGAGATTTACCCCCAAAAAGACGCCATCGAATGGCTTTTTTATAGCGGCCATATCCTGCAAAAATTTCATCCCCTCCTTCCCCACTTAAAATAACTTTTAAACCTTGTTGTTGAGCGGCTTGTGACAGTTTAAGCGTTGGAAGAAGCGCATAATCAGCGGCAAAATCATCCATTATAAAAGCCGCCAAAGGAAGGAATTTCCAAAAATCTTCCTCCTGAAATAAAATTTCTTTAAAATGTGCTTTTAAAGGAAAATCATCTGGAATAGAAGTTTTTTCATCTTCAAAAATTAAATGGAAAGCAGGGATTTCTTTGTGCCCTAAAAGATTTAATCCACGCAACAAAACACTTGAATCCACTCCTTTTGAATAAAAAAGACCCACAGGGACATCTGCCATCAAATGGCCTTGAAGGGTTTCAAGAAGATTTTTTTCAAGCTCTTGAAGTGCCTGTTGTGTTTTTCTTTTAAAAGAAGGTTGCTTATAATTAAGGGCTGCAAGATGAGATGATTTCTTAATTTTTCCATCTGATACCCAAAGCATTTCTCCCGGAAGAAGACGACAAATACCGGGAAACATCGTTTTTCTTCCACAAGAAAACTGGAGATTCAAGACTTCATTACATGTGAATGTGTCAAGAGAATGAGCAGAGTCCCAAGGGAAAAGAAGCGCTGTAATTTCCGATGCAAAAGCAAACCCAGTTTCATCGCATCGATAATAAAGGGGTTTAATCCCAAAAGGATCACGTCCTAAAATTAACGCGTTTGAGCTTTTATCATAAAGAGCAAACGCATACATGCCTCGTAAATCTTCGTCAAATTTTTCTCCTTTTTCAAAATAAAGAGGAAGGAGAGGTTCGCAATCTGACTGTGTTTTAAAAGGGTAAGAAGGGTACTTTTTTCGCAAGATTTCTTGATTATAAATCTCACCATTTAAAATCAATACCGCTTCTTTACCAAGGGGGTCTTGCCCTATTAAAGGTTGATGCCCATGTTCTAAATCAACAATCGAGAGTCTTCGATGCAAAAGTAAAAGAGAACAATTTGAAGATGTGTGTGTTTCAAATATTCCTTCTCCATCTGGTCCGCGATGAAACAGCGCTTTTGAAAAAAACGTTTGAAGACGCGGATCGAGAGTAGAAGTGGATGCATAAAATCCAGCAATGCCGCACATGTTTTTATTTTCCCTTCCTATGCTTTAAAAGGAATTCAAAGCAAGAGAGATATTCTCCAACAACTTTTTCTTTAGAAAAATTCTCTTCAACAAACTTTCGTCCTTCTTCTTGAAGTTTTTTTCTAAAGTTTTCTGTATAAAGTGTTTCTTTCAAACAATCGACAAGAGCTGAAACATTATCAATTGGAAAAAGCAACCCTGTTGTTCCTGATTTAATCAATTCTTGAGGTCCAGAAGATGCAGCCGCAATAACCGGGCATTTATGCGCCCAGGCTTCTAGAATTACATTTCCAAGGGGTTCATGACGCGATGGACACACAAAAACGGTTGCAGCTTTATAAAATTGACTTACGTTTTCTTGCCATCCCAAAAATCGAACCCGATGAGAAACACCAATATCTTCAGCAAGCTTTTTTAAATATTTTTCTTGAGGTCCCTCACCTAAAATCCAAAGAGAGGCTTCATTTATAAAAACCATTGCGCGAATAAGTGTATCTATGGCTTTATTCCCATGTAATCTTCCTGCCGTAAGAATAATAGGAACTTTTTGAGCGCCTTCAATATCCGTTTTGCACAAAGAAGAAATTGTTGAGAGGTCTGGAATGTTAACGAAATTGGGAAGATAAAAAACATTTTCTGAAGACCATCCGTTTTCAATTAAATAAGATACAATTCCTTTCGTATTCCCAATTAACGCATCACAATTCCGATAATACTTTAAATTATAGAATCCACCAAGACGTCCCACATGAAGAAAAGAAGGTAAAAATTTTCTAAAGATTTTTGAAGAAGGACAGAGAAAAGTGGCCCGATTCATCCAAGTTAAAACAATATCTGGATGAAATTGACGTATTTCTTGAAAAAACTGAAAACGTGTTTTAAACCCTAAAATTCCCGTAAAAGATCCTTCTATAACCTTCAATCCTGCGTCTTCTAGGGCCTTAATCCGTTGGCCTTGATTCCTTATAAAAACTTCTTGAGAAACAAAATTCTCAAGTTGTGGCGCAAGGCGCATAAAAAAATTTTCTGCACCTCCCTGTGGTCCTCCGCCGATTGCTTGAAGAAGCCGCATTAGGAAAATTCCTTCGAAAATTTTTGACGCAGATTCTTGAGCGTTCTAAAAACTTTCTCTACTGAAAGAGAATCCATTAAAGTATCCGTTGTTTTTGGATCATATCCTGGACCTGCAATCAATTCTTCATATGATAAATCTGTTGTTACATAAGTCGATTTTTCTCCCCATGGTCTATAATGTTCAATTCGACTTGGTCCAAAAAGCCCAACTGTCGGGATTTCAGCTGCGGCGGCGAGATGCATAAGCCCAGAATCATTTCCAATAAACATATCAACATTTTTTAAAGCTGCAAAAGCCATCAACAAATCAACTTTTCCCATAAGATCAATAATCTCTTCTTTTTTAAACTCTTTAAGAAATGCGTCAATTAAATGCCGTTCATCCGGTCCTCCCAATAGAACAAACCGACAATTTGGAAAAAGCTCCTGATCTGCTTTCATTTTCTTAACAAGCGCGATAAAATTTTCAATACGCCATATTTTCCCACGCCAATTGGCTCCCATACCAAGTGCAATGAGTGTTTTTTTCTCTTCAACATTTTTTTTAAGATTTTTTACTCTCTTTTTTCCCTCTTGAGAAATACCCATCAGTTGTTGAATTTGGTGTTGATGTTGCGCTGTCACCCAAATTTTAGGATTGGGAATTACTTTAAGATTTAAAAGAGCTGCAAGAGCTTCAGCACGATGGCCTGCTTTTTCTTTTTGTGCACTCCAAACATAACGCTTTCCAGTCCATAAAAAGTAACTCACGAGAGAGCCTCGAACATCAACGACCATGTCCCATTTCTTAAAGAGTGTCTTTCCCCAAAGCATAAACCAATGTTTTCCATAAGATTTCTTTTCAAAAGAAATAATCTTCTCAAGATTAGGAACTTCTTGAAAAAGAGGAGCTGCTAAAGGACCTGCAGCAACGGTTATCTTAGAGTGAGGATAAGCCTGAGATAAATAATTTAAAATTCCTGTAGAAAGGATAGCATCACCAATACGATTTGAGGTAATAAAGAGAAGACGCATAAAAAAATTAACCCCATACTTGGATACTAAAATGACTCATAAATTTACTCAACTTCACAGGTCTTTGATTCATATCACAGGACCAGATCGTTTCTCATTTTTTCAAGGGCTCATTACCCAAGATATAGAAAAATTGAGTTCTTCTCAAAGTTTATATTCTCTTCTTTTAACACCCCAAGGAAGATTTTTATACGATTTTTTTTTAATTCCTGCAAATTCTTCGAATTCTTCTTTTTTTCTCGAAATTGATTCTCTTTTTGTTTTAGATATTCTTAAGCGATTAACCCTTTATAAACTTCGTTCAAATGTAAGCTTTGAAATTCAACCAAATCTTTGTGTTTTTGCTTATTGGATTCATAAAAAACCCGCTCAAAACACCCTACACTTTGAAGAGATGATTTCTTATCAAGACCCCCGTCTTGAGGAGTTGGGCGGGAGACTTATCTCTTCTCTTCCCAAAGGACAAAATTTTCTGCACCAGCAAGGATTTAGCGAAACATCCTTTGATGTGTATCAATCCCATCTTTTAAGCTTAGGGATTCCAAGCTCACCACAAGATATGATTCCTGAAAAATCAATTCCGCTTGAATGCGGGATGGAGGAACTGAATGCCCTCAGTTGGACAAAAGGATGCTATATGGGACAAGAGCTCACTGCACGGACTCATCATCAAGGACTCGTCCGTAAAAGGCTCATTCCAGGCAGGTTAGAAGAAACAAGCACTCTTCCTTTAAATGCACCTCTCCTCTTTGAAAATCAAGAAGCAGGTTTTCTACGTTCCTCCATGCAGAGACATGCATTAGCCCTTATAAGGCTTGAATTTTTAAAAACTTCTTTAGCCTTAAACAAACCCTTTCAAATAAGATCTCCTCAAGAAGAGAACAAAAACTTCTCAGAAACAGATTTTCTTGGAATGTTTATGCCTTTTCTTCCCCCTTGGATGAAACTTCCGAACTCCATGGAAGAAACAAATGTTCTAAAAAAATAACCTCTATCCTTTGTTATTTTCTATTTATGGAGAGCCTTTAAGATTTTAAAAACTACGTGAAATCTTTATAGAATAGTAATCTTGGGAACCCGGTGCGTAAAATCCGTCATCTGATTGAATCCTCAAGTTGCTTCTTGAATAGAAAATCCCAATATGGCACTGATCTATTGGCGTAATAGTTGCGCCATCTGTAAACGTTTGACCCCATCTTTTACGGGGTGTTTTATTGAGGCTACGAGATGTATCCGCAATCCAATGAGGCCCATACTCCACATAGGGAATCACATTCTCGAAAGAAAGAAAGGAAAGCCGAAAGGCAGGATCAACCGTTTGTTGATGGCATTTTACTTTATTATTATAAGTGTTGTCCCATATATAGGAGTTCGTTATCGATTCCAAACGTGATGTGCTCAAACGAAAAGCAGGCTGTACAGACTCTTCAATCACAGGGAAAATATATATCCCCCCAGCGTTCCAGTATATCCTTTTGTAACCTGATGCGCTTGATACCTCATGGAATGGGCTTGTGATATAACTGTCCACATGAAGAATACCAGCGGAAGCAAAAAAATTTAAATTCTCTTCAAACTGATGTCCCATATAAATCTGAGCCAATATCCCCTCGGCTGTTAATTTTTTAACCGAGGGTAAAGCAACCGTATAATTAGATCTTAAGCCAGAAATCGAAGCTCCAAAGGTCCACTTTTCATAACGTGATCCCCTCCAATCCCTAAAACTTTTAGATGGCTCGAACCTGGAAACTCACTAGATGTATATTTTGATTTCCCATATGCAAAAGAAGACCAAATATTTGAAGAATCTACCTTTTCTCCCTTATTCTTTTTTGCTGCAGCATTAATGTGACTGTTAATATGGTGCATGAATTGCATTCGACCATCTGCACTCGGATGAGCGAAAAGATTCTGAAACACGAGAAAAGAGAAAGCCAAGATAATTATAAAAAAGTGTTCTTTTTCATTGTGTTTATTACCTTTTTTAGTTAATTTTTAAATACTTTAATAAAATATAATGAATATTTATTTTAAAGCAAGATATTGTTGTCAAATATTTAATAAGGACCAAAAAATCACTCTTGATCCATCACCACAAGTGTTTTAGCAACATAATCGTGCAATGCTTGTTTACGCGGTGTAAAAGCAATCATAAGGTATCCTATCCCAAGGGTCATACATGAAAGAAGTGTTGCAAAATATCTTCCTGTCGCTCTCCAAAAAGAGATGCTTTTACCATCATATCCTTCTACCTGAAGTGAAAAAATCATCATTCCTGGCGTTGCTTGATGTTTTGAAGATTGAAACCATGCAAAATATAGCCAAGATCCAAAAGGGCCAAAGATCCAAAGGGGACCCGTGAAAAGATGATCAATAAATCCGGCTCCAAAACGCTGCCAAAATCCTGCATAATTCATTTTTAAACACCTTATTACTTTTATTTTTCTTTCTTTAGTTTCTTTAATCTTTCATCATGAAAGCCTCAAAACATGAGATATCTTCTATTTCTTTTGGTTCTGAACAACAAGTGTTTTAGAAATATAATCATAAAGCCCTTGTTTACGTGGTGTAAAAGCAATCATCAAATTGCTACCATAAAAAAACCCACACAGTACTGAAAGAACATACCGTCCAGAAGCACGCCAAAAAGAAATTCTTTTCCCCAGATAATCTGTAATCTTGAGAGAGATTATTTTCATTCCTGGTGTTCCTTGATACTTTGACGACAAAAAGAAAGCATAATACAGCCAATTGAAAAGAAGAGAAGCCGTTATTAATCCTCCTAAAATCTTTATATCTCTTAGATTTTCTGCTTTTAATAAATCTATGAAGTTTTGCCAAGTCATTTGAGCATTTCCAATAAAAATAATAAAAGCTCCTAAAGCAAGAATAATAAAATTTAGAATTAGAGCGTCTATAAGACCTGCCCCAAAGCGCTTCCAAAATCCGGCATATTTTATTTTATCTATATGAGATTCAGAAAAGGAAAATCCTTTTATAACCAGGGTTTGTGAAATATAGTCATGAAATGCCTGTTTGCGTGGGGTAAACGCAATCATAAAATATCCTATCCCTAAAGTTAAAAGAGAAAGGAAAGTTAACACCCAGCGAAATGAAGCGCGCCAAAAAGAAATTGGACGTCCATCATAATCTTCAATATACATTGAAAAAACCATCATTCCAGGCGTCGCTTGAAACTTTGAAGATTGAAAGAATGCATAAAAAAACCAAGCAGAAACAAGCGGAATAAAGCCAATATAAAAATATAAGATCATATCAACTTCAGATCCGTCTGCAGAGGGAATAAGATGGGCAGGCGTTATAAATTCATAAAGCCAGAAAAAAATTCTACTTATTGCATTTATGGACATAACATCCAGAAATCCTGCACCCAATCTCCTCCAAAAACCACCATATATCATTTGTTATTATTCTCCTTTACTGGTCTTTTATCCTATTCCTTATGTGTGGATCTTACTTTTCGAAATTAGAGTTCTTCTTAATTTTGGACGACAAGTGTCCGCGCAATATAATCATGAAGGGCCTGTTTACGCGGAGTAAAGGCAATCATTAAGTATCCTATATAAAATATAATTCCCGAAAGAATTGTTGAAAAAAATCGCCCTGATGCTCTCCAAAAAGAAATTCTTTTCCCATCATAATCCGTAATATGCATAGAAAAAGCTCTCATGCCAGGAGTTGCTTGAAGATGAGAAGATTGAAACCAAGCATAATATATCCAAACAAAAAGAAATGAAAGTCCCGTTAAAAGCACAAAATATCCGATCAAAAGAAGCATTGTTTCTTGATTTTCTAATGTAAGGGTATCTTGATTAATTCCTATGAAACCTAAGGTAAAGAGCACTAAAAATCCGTTTGCGCTTCCAAGAAGGACCCCATCTATGAGGCCTGCTCCAAAACGCTTCCAAAATCCGGCATATACCTTATTTTTATTATTTCTATAGCTTACAGAAATTTTTTCCACAAGGGTGCGCGCAATATAATCATGAAGAGCCTGTTTGCGCGGTGTAAACGCCATCATCAAAAACCCAATTCCCACCAAAATCCAAGAAAAGAATGTGGATACTAAGCGAAGGGAAGCACGCCAAAAGGAGATTTTTTCGCTATCATAATTTGTAATACGCAGCGCGAAAACCATCATGCCTGGCGTTGCTTGATACTGAGAAGAATGGAAACACGCATAATATATCCATGTAAAAAGAACAGGAACGATCGTAAGAATGATGTTATCCAATGTCACAAAATTTTCAGGGTCTGATCTATAAAAAAATGCTTTTAAGAATCCATAGATAAACCCAAATACCATACTCACAATATTAATGCTTATGACATCAATTATGCCTGCCCCAAGACGTCTCCAAAAGCCTGCATATTCCATTATACCTCTCCCTTTGATAATGTTTTAACCTATTCTTTTTATTTTCTGACAACTTTAGAATATTATTTACTTAGAAGAAATTATCTCCCAAATATTATTCTTTTTCCTAATCCTTTTTACTCTAAAAAAATTAATCTCACCCGTCAAGTATGAATCCCCAATTCTTCCTTTAACCTTTTTTGTTTGATTTTTTATTTAGCTTTTTATATTCTTTAAAGGAAACAAAAAGGAAAAAAATGAACAAAATCTTTTTTTATTTATTTCTTTCGTTCGTTATACTTTTCAACTCTTCAAAAGTTTTTTCACAGAATTCACCACAGAATGATTCTCCTAAACTCATTCGCATTCTTGTTCTTGAAGGAGGAGCAATACATGGTATTCTCTCCACTCGGATCCTTGTTGAAATCGAAAAAAGAACACATAAACCAATTAGTGAGCTTTTTGATGTTATGACGGGATCCTCAACAGGATCTATTCAAGTTGCTCTTTTAAATGCCCCTCAAAAAAAAAACACCTCAAAGCCTCAATATTCTGCAAAAGAGCTTTTAGATTTCTATATAAAAAATGGCTCAGAAATTCTTACCCCCTCTATATGGCGACGTATTTGGACACTTGATGGGCTTCTTGCTCCTCTCCTGACTCACCAAAAACCCATTTTTTATTTACAAAAATATCTTAAGGATGTTCGACTTGATCAAAGTATAAAGCCAATTATGATTCCTTCCTATGATCTTAGTACAGCAAATATATTTTTATTTGAAAGTACGAATGTAAATCAAAAAGAGATCATGCTGAAAGACGTTGTCCTTGCCAGCATATCTATGCCCAACATCTATCCAGTGTTCGAATGGAAATCTATAGAAAAAAGCCATTATTTAACTGACGCAGGATTTGTCTCTAATAATCCAATTGTTTTCTCTTTGATGTATGCTGAGCAGCTCTATCCCAAAAACCCTAAAATTCTCATTTCTCTTGGAACAGGATATGTTTCTTCCCATTCTCATCCAGAAAAATGGAAAAGTGAAGGTCTTTTATACGCACCAACCAATTGGATAAAAATGGTTTTTTTAGGAAATGATGATAAACTTAATGCCCTGGTAGAAGAAATTAAAAAACAAAAAGGCTTTGGGTTAGAATATTACTATCGTTTAAATCCCCTTATACCTGAAAGCGCTAGTAATTCTTTTGATGCCTCTCCTGAAAACATCAACCGTCTCGTGGAGATTGCAGACAGATATGTCATTGAGCACTCTCAAGAAATCGATGATATTATTAAGATTCTTGAATCCAATCACAAGGGTTCTCTCAAAGATTAATTCCTCAATGACACTTTTCCCTGTTATGGTTTGATCGTTGTATTTTAAAGTGTCTCAAATTTTTTTAAAGAGCCTCAACCCTCTTTTTAAAACGAGATTTTATACTTAAACACAGTGCGGGAAGAACAAAGAGCGTAAAAAATGTTCCAAAACTTAAGCCTCCCAAAAGTGTCCATCCAATTGCTTGCCGCGCTTCTGAGCCTGCGTCTTGAGAAAGCACAAGAGGAATTGCTCCAAAAATCATCGCTCCTGTTGTCATAAGAATTGGCCTTAATCGCAATTTAGAGGCTGTCTTTATGGCCTCTAAGAGAGGAATACCCGATTTTTGAAGTTGATTTGTAAACTCAACAATTAAAATTCCATGTTTGGTAATGAGCCCTATGAGCGTAATCAATCCAACTTGAGTATAGATATTTAGAGATTGATTAAAAATCCAAACTGTAAATAAAGCCCCCGAAAGAGCAAGAGGAACTGTTAATAAAATAATTAAAGGATCCATAAAGTTCTCAAACTGCATCGAAAGAATGGCATAAATAAAAACCAAAGCAAGACAAAACAAAAGAATCATTGTCATGGAGGATTCTTGATAAACTTTAGCTGCTCCTATCCAGCTTTTTCGATACTGGGCAGGAACATTTTTATCCACCACACTAAACAACTTTTCCATAGCAGGCTCAATTTTATCTCCTGGAAAAAGCTCAGCACTTAATGTTGTTGCTCTCATTTGATTATAATGGATGAGTTCTTTAGGCTGCGCTTTAAAACGAACTGTTGCAAGAGAGCCCAAAGAAATACGCTTCCCAGAGTCATTCGTTATATAAAGTTCATCCAAGGTCCAAGGATAAGAAGGCCCTTCAAGCGTAATAGGATAAAGAATCCCATCTTTTTGAAAGGTCAAAGAGCGATCCCCACTAAAGAAAACTTCAATCATTTTACCAATCTGTTTTGGTTTTATATTTAACTTTGCGATTTCATTAATATCAAGATCAATCAGCATGCCGAGGAAATTCAATTTAAGATCATGATGAGCACCCTTAAACATTTTTTGATCATCAATAATTTTCTTTATGTTCTCAATTTTTTTAAAAAGATCTTGATAGCTCTCCACCGTAGAAATAACAAGATCAATTTGTCCTCCGCTTAAAGCATTATCCATTCCAGGAAGACCAGAATCCCAACTCCAGGGCCAGACATCAATAGATGGGAAGGCTGCAAGTTGTGGACGAATAGAATTTATAATTTCTTCTGCAGAGCGTTTCCTTTCTGATTTAGGTCTTAAGGGCAAACAAATATTTCCGCCCCAATTTCCAATAAAAATAAGATTTTCTTGAACTTCTGGCAGAGCACTTACAATCTTTTCAATTTCTTTTAATTTTTGATCCATTGTATCAATATTTTTTCCAGCAATCGGCGGAACATACACCCCTATAAAACACCGATCTTCCTTAGGGACGACTTCTTGAGGAATCAAGCAATAGAAAAAAATCGTTGCCCCAATTGCAAAAGCTGAAAATATTCCCATCAAAAAACGATTGTTTAAAACATATGTTAGAGCTCTTTCATAGGATATCGTTAAATTGCTTAATTTTCCCTCAATAAAAGGCCAAATATGTTTAGGATGATTTTTCAGTATTTTTGAGCACATCATGGGAGAAAGTGTCAATGCAACACATCCCGAAATCAAAACAGATCCCGCAAGAGCAACCGCAAATTCGACAAAAAGCTGTCCTATGGCTCCTTGAATAAAAGCAATCGGCGCATAAACACTCGTGAGTGTCAAGGTCATTGCCATAATTGCAAATCCAATTTCTTTTGCCCCTATAAGAGCCGCATCAATGCTGGAAAAGCCTTCCTCCAAATGACGCGTAATATTCTCTAAGACAACAATGGCGTCATCAACAACCAATCCAACAGCAAGAACCATTGCCAAGAGTGTCATGAGATTGATAGAAAATCCAAACATCTTCAAAAAGATAAAAGAACCCGCTAAAGAAATTGGAATTGTTATGAGAGGAATAAATGTTGATCTTACATTCCCTAAAAATAAAAAAACAATTCCCAAAACAAAAAGACAAGCTTCAAGGAGCGAGGAGCGGATGTTATCAAGAGAGGCTCTTATAAACTCTGCTTGATCTTCAACAATTTTTATTTTCACTCCTTTTGGCAGCGTTTTCTCAAGCTCTTTTACTTTTTCATGTACTAATTTCGAAACATCAAGAGGATTTGAATCACTTGTACGTGTTATTGCAAGAACAAGACCGGCTTCCCCATTGATACGAACACGATTTATTGTACTATCCGTCTCTAAAGAAATACGAGACACTGATTTAAGAAAAATAGGAGGAGATTTTGTGCTGCTTTCTTCTCCGCCTTCTTTTTGTTCTTTAACCACAAGATTTTCATAATCTTCAATAGAGGACAACTTAACATTTAAAGTTGTTGGAATTTTGTTCTGAAATTTTCCCACGGGAAGGGAGAGTTTACTTTTTTCGAGAGCCTCATATATGTCATCTGCGTTAACACCAAAATCATACATTTTTTGAGGATCAAGAACAATTTTATAAGTGTAAGGTTGACCCCAGACAAGCGCCGAAGAAACACCCTTTAAACTCCGAAATGCATTTTTTAAATTAAGTTCAGCATAATGCGTTAAAGCCCCAAAATCCATTGTGGAAGATGCAAGAGATAGGACCATGAAAGGCATTCCATCTGACTTCCCTTTACGCTCAACATTCGGTTCATGTACTTCTTTTGGCAGCATGGATTTAACGCGTCCAAGCGCACCTTGAACATCCACCAATGCCTGATTCATTTCTGTTCCAGGCAGGAATGTCAATTCCACAAAAGAAACACCTTCACTTGAGGAAGATTTTAAAATATCAATTCCTTGAATGCCTGAAAGCTCATCTTCAAGAAAATTGGTTACCGATGATTCTATAAGTTCAGCGCTCGCATTTGGATAAGAGCTTCTTACGACAAGCGTCACAACTTGGACATTTGGGTATTCTCTCAAAGGAATTGAAAAAAAAGAGAGGGCTCCGATAATAAAAATCAAGGCATTTAAAACAAAGGCAATAACAGGATGTTTGATAAAGTAAGCTGTATGGGTCATTTTGAAAGAACTTGAGATGCTGCTAAAGGAGAGGACGCCTCATAAATTTTAACAGGTGCGCCTGGATAAAGCCTTTGCTGCCCTCTCAAAATCAATAAATCTCCTTGATTAAGACCCGATAAAATTTCAATTTGGTCTTTTTCTCGAAATCCCATCTCTACTTTTGACAAAGACGCTTGCCCATTCTCAACCCGATAAATGCAGGTTTCGCCATTTTGAATAAAGATCGCTTCAAAAGGAATGACCAAAACCTTTTTTTTCTCTTTAACTGTTAGGGACACTCCAATCGCTGATCCAATAACATAATCCTCCCCTTGTATATCAACATAGGAAGGACACATATGCGTTTCATCGTCCACAAATTTTTGAATATGGGTCAATCCATATTTTTTTCCCATTATTTCAAGAGGTTGACCCTCTTTAACAAAAGGAACAACAGAAGAAGGAATATCAAACCGCACAATAAGATCGGAAGGATCATAAAACGATACCAATATATCTCCTTCATCTACATACATGCCCGCCCGTGCTTTAAAAACACCGACTATCCCATCAAAAGGAGCATAAAATTGGGTCTTCTCAAGATCTATTTTTGTCGTTGAGCTTTCTTTTTGAGCAAGAATCCAAGCATTTTTCTTATCTTCAAAACTTTGTTTTGTTAGATATCCTTTTTTGCTTAAGATGGCAGCTCTTTCATATTGATCACGGGCAATTTTTTCAGCATTTTTAGACAAAAGATATTTTTTTTCAGTATCAGAACTTTCAATTTGACCAATTAAAGTTCCTTTTTTAACAAAAGCTCCTTCTTTTACAAGAGGCTCCCATGCACCTTTGGATTTCGCAAAAAAAACTGTTGAACGTTTTGGCTCAACTGTTCCAATAAGATGAATTGATTCTTTAATATCTTTTGGCTGAACTTCTTCTACTTCGACAACTTTAATTTCCTCTTGCTGGGAAGGTGGGCTTATAAAAAAAAGTTTGTAAACGACAAGGGCTCCTAAAAGAAAAAAAATACCGATTAAAATTTTTACTATTTTGGAAACTTGTCTCATTGGGGAAGGCCCTTCTTTTATTCAATAAAAGCTCTCTCTATTCTTTTAAAATTTTCCCAGCACTTTACCAGAGTATTAATTTGTGTCAATCAGATGTTTTCAACCTATTTTTAAAAATAGTGTTTTACTCCCAATACAGTTTTAATAAAAAGTTTAAAAACGACCAAAGGGAAGATTTTAATCTTCCCTTTGGTTGGCTTCTTTTAAAAGCAGTTAAATTAAGGAGAGTGTTTACATATAGATAGATAAATGTCATAATATTTTGAAATGAGAAAGGAGAATTATTATGACACAATGTAAACGTTGCGCAGGGAATAACACGGTTAAGAATGGACATGTGAGAGATCAGACCCGCTATAGATGTAAGGATTGTCAGTACAACTTTATAGAAGGAGACCGGAGAGTAAAAGAATCAACGGCAGTAAAGAAAGCACTTGCAGTTATTTTATATTCTCTGGGAAAAGCTTCGTTTGGAATGCTTGGTAAGATATTCGGTCACTCAAGATCTTTAACATATCGATGGATTGTAGAAGAAGCTGCAAAAATTTCAGAACCAACTATCTCAGGAGAAATCAAAGAAATAGAATTTGATGAGATGTGGCATTTTATTCAGTCAAAAAAAACAAAAAATGGATCATCAAAGCGGTGGATCGTGGCACAAGGCGAACTATTGCCTGGGTTATTGGTGGTCGTGATGTTGCAACCTTCCGAAGACTTTATGAAAAAGTAAAACACCTTACGGGCTGTATTTTCTATACAGATGATTGGGATGCTTTTGCAAAGGTACTTCCCAAAGGCCGACATATCATCGGCAAAAAACATACCATTACCATTGAGCAAGATAATAGCAATACAAGACATCACTTAGGAAGAATGACTCGAAGAACAAAGGTTGTTTCAAAAAAAGAAGAGATGATAGATGCTTCTATGAAGCTCTGGTGTGCCTTATCGACTCCTGCAATCTTTCAAAAATATCAAGATGTTTTTCTATCTATCTTTTAGTGAACGCTCTC
>JAFEBT010000024.1 GCA_018242545.1 Pseudomonadota bacterium | reverse complement strand
TCAATATCTCTTCTCTCTCCTTCTTTGTCAATTTAATTGATGACACGCCCTAAATTTTAAAAATTTTGTATATTCTTAAAGACATATTTTCCATTTGAAACGATGGGAAGGGAAAACAAAGAACCTCATATTATCCAAGAAAATACCTCACTTTATAACATCAAAAATTATGCTGGGAAAAATCCAGAGGTTTCTTGGTAAAATTTTAAAATCATAGAATGGAGGATATTCTGAGATTGCACCATATTCTTAAAATAGAAGAAGATCTACAAACAAAAAATGAGCTTGTTTTATCGGTAGGAGGTAAAATTTAATTATAATTTTTCTTAACACCTGACATATTTTCATAAAAAATAAAAAGTAGGATTCTGTCCAGAAAAGAGAGAATCTGTGAGAAAGGCAAGTGGTGGCGTAAAGCATGTAACCGAAAGTATAGCGGATGATCTAGAGACAAAGAGACAGAATTTCCAAAGAATTGGATAAGCAGATAGAGCAGCAAGCATATTGTTGTGCCGATCTATACATACATCAGAATTAGCACATGTTCTGCTCTATACTCTTAAGAATGCAAAAGAAAACTATCGTTTTATTAAAGGCATGCTATTAACATATGGAAAAATTATCTTTGTATTCATCTTTATCAATACAAAGGTGTTGGAAATCTCGGATGATTTATCCTTTCTATCAAAAACGTTCCATTTTTAACTTTTTCCAAATCTTCTTCTAAATATTGAGCAGGAACAGGAATACAGGCCCTATTTGTTGGATCATTACAGAAATCTAGAATTTTAGAAACATTAACATTACACTGTGGAAATTCAGGTTTTTCTCTATCAGATGTAACAATAATACCTTTTACACCTTTGGCTCTTTCTTTAACAAATTGATCTGTATAAACAAGACTTATTGTTCTTGGACTTTTTACATTTTCTAGAACAGCCAATTCTTGCGCTTCATTACATTCAATATCATACGTCATCAAAGATTGGGACCATTCCTTAGCAAACACATAGGATGTAATAAGACTTAAAAAGCCAAAAAACAACATTAAAAAAAAGAATCTTTTCATACACATGCCCCCATTATAGTTAAGTATTTTTTATATATCCAAGATTTAAGGGTTGGATAATTTTTTAATTCATTCTAACCTTTGATTAAAATTAAAAACAAACTCTCTCATTGTCAACAAAATGTATGCCTTGATATTTTCATAATCTTAACTTTTTTAAAATTTAGCGCCCTATCCAAGTTTTTACTTTTTCAAGGTCTACATGAATAAAATTAGAATGAGGATAATATCCAACGCCTCCTTTTTTAAGAGATATAGCTTTATCACGCAACATTTTTAAAGGAACGCCAGGAACACGGATATCAATGGCACGTCCTGACATATGGGCACTTTTATGGTAAACACTCTTACTTTTCTGACGCAACATGTTATTTGTAGAAAGGCTTCTGTATCCTGAAATAACATAAAACCAAACATCTTTAAAATCTGTTGATAAGTTTTCAGAAATCTCAAAAAGAAGATCTAAGAGCAGAACGTCTATCTCATGAATTTCATTTGTTCTATGATCACGCAAAATATAATTTATCTTTTCTAAAGCTTCTGGAATATAATTTCCAAAGTCATCTTTATAAGCACCTGAAAATGTTTCAGCAGTATGCGTGTTATAAAATTGCAAGAAGCTTTGCGAAAAAACTTGAGAGGAGAAGAAAAAGATCCCCAAAACAAGGCCTCTTAAAATATTTTTCTTCATTAAGAACATACTCTTTTAATTTATTAACAAAATACTCTTAAACTTCTTTAATTATGGGCTATTACGCATGAATAATACGTAACATATTTGTTGCGCCCGGTGTCCTAAAAGGTAGACCAGCTGTTAAAACCAATCTCCCTCCTTTGTAACAAAATCCTTTTTCTTTTGCAATTGTTCTACCAAGATTCTCCATTTCAAGAATATCATCTACATAAGGCGTCACGACAGAATACACTCCCCATACAAGTGTTAGTCTCCGTGCAGTATTTAAATTTGGTGTCAATCCTAAAATAGGTGCACGTGGTCTTTCTCTCGCAGCTCTCTGAGCTGTAGCTCCTGTCTCTGTACATGTTACAATTGCAGCCACTTCAAGTGTATCAGCAATTTGGCGTGCGGCTCCTGTAATCGCGTCTTCTTCTGTTGCTCGAGGCAAAAATCGATTGGCTTCAACAAATTTTTCATAAAAAGAATCTTGTTCAACACGATAAATAATACGTTGCATAATTTCAACAGCTTCACTGGGGTATTCTCCTGAAGCAGATTCTCCTGATAACATAACAGCATCTGCACCATCATAAATTGCTGTTGCAACATCAGAAGCTTCCGCACGCGTAGGGGTGGGAGAATGAATCATAGACTCTAACATTTGCGTTGCAACAATCACAGGCTTTCCAGATTGTTTTGCAATGTTGATAACATGTTTCTGAATGCTCGGAACTTCTTCTGCATTCATTTCAACACCTAAATCTCCGCGAGCAACCATTACAGCATCCGACTGCTCAATAATTTCTCCAACATGTTCCACTGCCAAAGGTTTTTCAATTTTAGCAATAATTCCGGCGCGTCCTTGAATAATTTTAGAAGCGTCATAAACATCTTCCGGCGTTTGAATAAAAGAAAGAGCAACCCAATCTACCCCTAGTTTTAATCCAAATTGAAGATCTTTATGATCTTTTTCCGTTAAAGCAGAAATCGGAAGCTTTACACCTGGAACATTAACGCCTTGTCGATTTGAAAGAAGGCCTGATGTTAAGATTTCAACATTTGCAAAATCAGAGCCATGAGAAAGTACCCTTAAACGAATTTTACCATCAACCATTAATAAAATAGCATCTTTTTGAAGAACTTTAAAAATTTCAGGATGAGGAAGACACACCCGTTTTTCATTCCCAAGAGAAGTTTCAAGATCAAGCCGAAAAACATCTCCCTTTTTTAAAAGAACAGATTCTTTTTCAAACAGGCCAACACGTAACTTAGGCCCTTGCAAATCCATAAAAATTCCAAATGGCCGATTCAATTCTTTTTCAAGAAGACGAATAATTTCAAACCGTTTTTGATGATCTTCATAGTTTCCATGAGAAAAATTCAAACGAAAAACATCAACTCCTTTAAGAGCAAGCTGCCGAATTTCTTCATATTGAGATGAAGAAGGGCCTAAAGTCGCTATAATTTTAGCATGGCATAAAAATTTTTCTTGATTCATGATAAAGTGTCCTAAAAAACAACGCATTCCTTAAAATACTATATAGACTTCTAGAACATTTGACACAAACTTATTTTTTAGGCAAATTCCTTAATAAAGCAATTATTTTTTATACCGAAGAGGATCTGTGGGCTTACAAAGTTATTTACAGGATACTTTAGTTTTCTTAAGTGCAGCTATTTTAGTTGTAACTTTGGTTAAACGCGTTTTAAAAAGCCCCTTTCTTGGTTATTTGTTAGCTGGCCTTCTTATTGGACCTTTTGGGCTAAATTACGTTAAAGAAGTTTCACAAACCAAGCACCTTGCTGAATTTGGCGTTGTTTTCCTTCTTTTTACAATTGGTCTCGAGCTTTCCTGGGAACGCTTGGTCTCTTTGAGACGTTATGTGTTTGGGCTTGGAACCGCTCAAGTTTTTATCACAAGTACCATTATAGCTTTAATTGTTAACTTTGGGTTTAATCTCCCTTTGGGAGCATCTATTATCATTGGCGCAGGTCTTGCCCTCTCTTCTACTGCCGTTGTTGTTCAAATTTTGGCAGAACGAGGAGATCTTGCAAGCAGATATGGACGTATTTCCTTTTCTATTCTTTTATTTCAAGATTTAGCCGTTGTTCTTTTTTTAGTTCTTGTTAATTTTCTAACGAATGAAGAAGGGGAAATTAGTACACACCAATTGCTTATTGCGCTCGGTGTATCTGTCGTTAAAGGAATTGTTGTTCTTGTAGCAATCGGATTTCTAGGGCGTGTTCTCTTGAGGCCTGTTTATCGTTTTATTGCAAACACCAAAAATTCTGAACTTTTTGTCGCAATGACCTTGTTGCTCATACTTTTGACTGGTTATACGACAAATTATTTTGGTCTTTCCATGGAATTGGGAGCTTTTTTGGCTGGGCTATTATTAGCAGAAACAGAATACAGGCACCAGGTTGAATCAGACATTCACCCCTTCAGAGGGCTTCTCCTCGGACTTTTCTTCATAAGCATGGGAATGGGAATAGATATTAGACTCTTATGGGACAATTTATTTATTATTTCAGGCCTTCTCTTATTCCTTTTATTTGGAAAATTTCTAATTGTTTTTGTGCTTGGTAAACTTTTTAAACTATGGTGGTCAACTTCTCTTCGAATCGCTCTTTTATTGTCAGCAGGAGGTGAGTTTGCTTTTGTTCTATTTGCCCCTTCTGCCGCTTCTGGTCTTTTTCCTCCAAATGTTGTTCCTCTTCTTTATCTTATTGTTGCCATATCAATGGCATTGACACCTTTACTTGGACATCTTGGAAAACTTTTGTCAAATTTTGTGAGTCCTTTTGAAACAAAAAATAATGCTATTGCAATTGAAGAAGAAACAAGAGATATGACATCGCATGTTGTAATTGTAGGATTTGGCCGCATTGGAAACATTATTGCGCGCCTTTTAAATGACCAAATGATTCCCTTTGTTGCTATTGATATGAATATGGCGCGTGTGAGTGAAGGAAGAAAATTAAACCTTCCTGTTTTTTTTGGAGATGCTCGACGCGCAGAAATTTTTCATGCTATTAGTATGGGGAAAGCTAAAGCTGTTGTTCTGACACTTGATCAACCCGGAACTGTTTCAAGAGCAGTCATGACACTTAAACGCAATTTCCCTAAAATTCCGATTTTTGTGCGAGCGCATGATAACGAACATGCTGAAAAACTTAAGAAAGCAGGTGCTGTCGTTGTCGTTCCCGAGATGTTAGAACCTAGTTTACAGCTGGGATCACAAATCCTTCTTTTAGCTGGAGTTTCAAAAGATCAAGTTAATAAATCGGTAGAAACACTTCGACATAAACTTTTAGAACAAACTACCCCTTCTTCTTTAGAAGTAAAAGAAGATTTAAAATCCTCATAAAAACTAAAAATCTCTCTAAATGTTCTCCTTCCTTAACTTGTTTTTATGAGTAAAAAAGAATTTTTATTGTTTTTAAAATTTTGGAATAATTTTTATCCAGATCTTGAATTTTTTTCCTAACTCCCCTAGAGTCCTATCAAGAAAGTTTTAAATTCTTTGTCTAAATTAGAACAACAGCCTTCTTATTCCTTAAGGCTAAGATCAGTCTCTAAAAATTGTTTTTTGAGCTGCCTCTTATTGAAGCCTATGGAATTCTCTTTCTCTAAAAACAAAAGGCGATGATTTTATTAAAGATAAATTCTCAATATAAGGACTCTTAAATGACTATAACAAGCTCTATGTTTAAAGACCTTTCTCCAAGTTTCCTTTTACAAATGAGCAATTGCATTCGTTTTTTAAGTATTGATGCTATTGAAAAAGCTCAATCTGGTCATCCAGGAATGCCCATGGGGATGGCAGATGTTGCAACAGTCCTTTTTACAAAATTTCTTAAGTTTAATGCGCAGGATCCCCTTTGGCCAGATCGCGATCGATTTGTTCTCTCAGCAGGCCATGGATCGATGCTTCTTTATTCTCTTCTTTATCTCAATGGGTATAAAGATATGTCCCTCGAAGATTTAAAGCATTTCAGAGAATTAAATTCAAAGACAGCAGGACATCCAGAATTTGGATTTGCCTCTGGCATCGAAACAACAACGGGTCCTCTCGGTCAAGGACTTGCAAATGCCGTTGGAATGGCCTTAGCAGAAGAAATTCTACGAGCAACTTTTGGATCTGACCTCGTGAATCACCATACTTACACCATTGTTGGAGATGGTTGTTTAATGGAAGGCATATCTCAAGAGGCAATTTCTCTAGCAGGCCATTTTAAACTTTCAAAACTGATTGTTCTTTTTGATGATAATCATATATCAATTGATGGTGACACGTCTCTTAGTACTTCTGATAACACACGTCAAAGGTTTGAAGCTTCAGGATGGCATGTTCAACAAATTGATGGGCATTCTTTCGTTGAAATCGAAAATGCTCTCCAAAAAGCACAAGAAAATTCTATGCCCTCCTTGATTGCCTGCCGTACAAAAATTGCTTTTGGAGCGCCAACAAAAGAAGGAACATCAAAAGCGCATGGCGCGCCACTTGGGCCTGATGAAGTTGCAAAAACACGTATAAATTTAAATTGGTCTTCTCCGCCTTTTGAAATCCCAGAAACACTTTTAAATGCTTGGAGAGAGAATGGAATTCGTTCTGAAATAACTTTAAAAAATTGGGAAAAAAGATGCACTCTTTCTCCTCTTTCAAGTGATTTCAATCGACGCTTAAAAAAAGAACTTCCTGCAGGATGGGAAGAAAGCCTTGTTCCCCTTATAGCACAAATTATAAAGGATCGTCCTAAGCTTGCAACACGTCAATGTTCTCAAAAAGTTTTAGATCACCTTGTTCCTATCATCCCTGAGCTCATTGGAGGATCCGCAGATTTAACCGAATCCAATAACACAAAAGCTCAGAAGGCTGATGTCATTTCACCTCCTAATTTTAAAGGACAATATATTCATTATGGGATTCGTGAACATGGTATGGCAGCTTTGATGAATGGTCTTGCACTTCATGGAGGGATCATTCCCTTTGGCGGAACATTTCTTATTTTTAGTGATTATTTAAGACCTGCTCTAAGACTTTCTGCGCTGATGGGAATTCAAGTTATATATGTTTTAACGCATGACTCTATTGGACTTGGAGAAGATGGTCCCACACACCAGCCCATTGAGCATCTCTCTTCTTTACGGATGATCCCGAATCTTTTTGTCTTTCGTCCAGCCGATGGCGTAGAAACGGCAGAATGTTGGGCTGTTGCTCTTAAAATGTCACATGCTCCTTCCGTTCTTGCTTTAAGCCGGCAAGGGCTTCCCACACTTCGGCAAGATGCTTCTTGGTCTCCTTCTCAGAATTTATCAGAACGCGGAGCATATATTTTGAAAGACACTTCTTTCAAGACAAGAAAAATAACACTTCTTGCAACAGGATCGGAAGTTTCTTTGGCTCTTGAGGCTCAAAAAGAGCTTGAACAACTTTCCATTCCAACTGCTGTCATTTCAATGCCGTGTGCAGAGCTCTTTGATGCTCAAGATCCCGCTTACAAAGAATCTGTCCTCGGGAAAGAAACTTTAAAAATTTCAATTGAAGCAGGATGCGGCGATTCATGGGCGAAATATACTGGAAATTTTGAACATCATATTGGGATTAATACATTTGGAGCTTCTGGAAAAGGCCCAGATGTTATGAAACATTTTGGATTCACATCAGAAAATATTATAAAATTTGTTAAACATCTCTTAGAAAAAGGAAAATAAGATGGCTATACGCATTGCGATTAATGGTTTTGGACGAATCGGACGCATGATTTTACGGGCCTTTTTGGAAGCGCGGGCACAAAATCCACATGTTTATAAAGATCTTGAATTTGTGGCTATTAATGACTTAGGAAATGTTGAAACAAATGCCCATCTTTTTAAATATGATTCCATCCATGGCATATTTCCTGGCTCTGTCGAAACGAAAAATGGAGATCTGTGCATAGATAGTCTTACCATTAAAACTTTTGCAATCGCTACGCCTTCTAATCTGCCTTGGAAAGAATTAAAAATTGATATTGTTTTCGAATGCTCAGGACATTTTACCGAACGTTCAAAAGCAGAAGAACATCTTAAAGCAGGAGCTCAAAAAGTTCTGATTTCTGCACCTGCTGAAGGAGCCGACTTAACAGTTGTATATGGAGTTAATCAAAATAAGCTTAAAGCTACAGATCAGATTATTTCAAATGCTTCCTGTACAACAAATTGTCTTGCCCCTATTGCTTTTGTTCTTGATAAACATATTGGAATTGAACGGGGGTATATGACCACGGTTCATGCCTTTACAGGAGATCAATCCCTCGTTGATAGCATTCATAAAGATTTAAGACGGGCACGTGCTGCAACTCTTTCTATGATTCCGTCAACGACCGGAGCGGCCCGTGCAGTTGGATTGGTTCTTCCTGAACTTAAAGGAAAACTAGATGGAACTTCCATTCGTGTTCCTGTTGCAAATGTTTCTTTAGTTGACTTAACGTTTATTTCAAAACGCCCTGTCACAGTTGAAGAAATTAATGAAATTATGAAGAAATCTTCTGAGGAAAAAGAGTTAAAAGGTATTCTAGATATTTCTTCTCTTCCCTTGGTATCAACTGATTTCAATCATTGTAAAGCAAGTGCAACCTTTGATACAACCCAGACTCAAGTGGTCGAGCATACTTTTTGTAGAGTTCTTGCGTGGTATGATAATGAATGGGGGTTTTCGAATCGTATGCTTGATACATCTCTCGCCATTGCAAAAACATTTCAAAAATAGGATTTATTGAATTTTTTCGTTTGTCCACCCCAAGCATTTATCTCAAGAAACTCTCCTTTTATAGAGAAAAGGTTTTTCTTTCTCCAAATATGTCTTATGGAGGAAATATTTCTTTCAAAAAATTCTTTAAATCTTCTATAACCACTTGATAAGAAGGTATTGTATGCTGCAAAGGGGATAGCCACTGACCCCATGTCCTCTCCACTTGGCTAATAGAACCTGATTTGAAAAAATCTTCGTAATTTAAAAAAATTTTCTGAGTTTCTGGATATTTTTCATAAAAATGTTCTTTAAAATTCTTTAAATTTAAATCTTGTTTATATTGTTTGAAGATCCACCATAAGTCATAATCTGTAAGAGACAGAATTTGATCTGACAGACAGTAAAAAAATGGTATAAAAAACTGTCAAACGAAAGAATAAAGAAATGACGTTAGATCAAAAAATCATTAAACCAAAAATTGGGCTTTTAAATCTTGCAAAAGAACTCGGAAATGTAAGCCAAGCGTGCAAAGTTCTCGGGTATAGCCGTGATACATTTTATCGATTTAAAGAGCTATATGAAACGGGAGAAGAAGAAGCTCTCCAAGAAATAAGTCGGAAAAAACCTCTTCTTAAAAATAGAGTTGCCGATTATGTCGAACAGGCTTGCATTAATATAGCTCTTGAAAACCCTGCTTTAGGCTAATTGCGTGTTTCAAACGAGCTTAAAAAACAAGGTATTCTTCTTTCTGCTGGAGGGGTGAGAGGTGTTTGGGTTCGTAATGATCTTGAAACCTTAAAAAAACGCTTAAAAGCTAAAGTTGCTCAAGATGGCCTTATTTTAACGGAAAGACAAATAGCTATTTTAGAAAAAGAAAAGGAAAAAAGAGAAGCCCTTGGGGAAATAGAAACAGAAAATCCTGGCTATTTAGGAGCCCAGGATACTTATTTTGTTGGAACTTTTAAAGGAATTGGACGTGTGTACCAACAGACATTTATAGATACATATTCGCGTGTTTCAGAAGCAAAACTTTATATCGAAAAAACAGCCTTAACAGCTGCAGATTTTTTGAACGATCGGGTTCTGCCCTTTTTTGAAAAGCACGGGATTCCTCTTTTACGTCTCTTAACGGATAGAGGGACAGAATATTGCGGTAGGCCAGAATCTCATGCTTACCAACTTTATATGGCGATTGAAAATGTTGATCATAGTAAAACCAAAGCCTACCATCCTCAAACGAATGGAATTTGTGAACGTTTTCATAAGACAATGAAGAATGAATTTTATGATATTGCCTTACGAAAAAAGATTTATTCTTCTATCGAAGAGCTTCAAAAAGATGTTGATGCTTGGCTTTTAGAGTATAATGAAGTGCGCCCTCATAGTGGTAAGTTTTGTTATGGAAAAACCCCCATGCAAACCTTTTTAGATGCCAAGCACTTGGCTCTTGAAAAATTTATTGTCTCTGATAAGCTTCAGGTCAATATTCCTTCTTTATCACCACCATTTATTGTTGTGGAATAATCTCTCATGAAGTAACTGTCTGTCAGATCAAATTCTGTCTTTTACATTTTAATATAGAGATTTTTAATGTCCACTGCAATTCTCAAAATTACAAAAGATTTAAGGAAAACAGTGTATCCAAGTATTCTATTAACGATTAATCAAACTATTCACATATTGGGTAGAATAATTATCGTGGCTATCTTAGCAAAAGTTAGCAAAGAAACTTTTGCTGCAAGTGCTTTTATTTTTAGTATTTTAAGTTTATCGACTTTGTCCTATTATTTTCTTTCAGCAATATCTCTTTTAATTAGACGATCTTTAAATGAAAATGATACTCATAAAACACAATTGATAGTTCAATCATCGTTTCTAGTAAGTATAATGCTTGGTATTTTAATCATTGGTTTCTTTTTTTATTTAAACCCAATACTTAGAATATTTAATCTCCCAAATCAAATAATCCCTATTGTTATAGATTTTTTTAAATCTTATTCTTATGCAGTTATTCCAATTTGTATTTTTTATGCTTTGCAAAGTATTTTTATAGGCTTGTCTTCTTATTATTGGGTAATTTTAAGCAACATTATTTCAACAACAATAACAATTTTTTTTATTTATATGGGTTCCTTAGGAAAATTTGGGCTTTCGGAATTTAATGTTGATATGATTGGTTATATGTTTTTAGTATATGGAATATTAGGAACATTGATAATGGGCATTCCACTTTTTCGTTATTTTTCCTTAGATTTATTTAAATTTAAAATTAAGAAATGCTTTGAGAAAATAGGAGATATTTTGCGACTTGGCTTTGTAATTAGTCTCCAAAACGCGTATGAGCTTATTCTTCAATTCATTAATATTAATATGGTGGGATGGTTAACTTTAGATTGTGTAGCTATTCAGCATTTTTTTAACCAGTATAAATTATGTGCAGTTATGTTTATAATTGGGTGTTCACAAGCAACTAGCCTTGCCGTATCTCAATATTTTAATAGTCCATTCTCTAACAACATAAAGAAACAAATAAAATATCATCTTCTTATAGGAACTTTAATTATTACGATACTGGTTATTGGTATTTGGATTTTCTTTGAATATTTAGCATTATATTACCTTGGGAAAATTTATATCGAGCAAAAGGCACTAATTCACAAATTATTCCTCATGATAACTTTAGGTCTCTTTATTTATATGTTTAGAAACCTTTGTTTTGCTGCCTTAAGAGGATTGTTTGATAACGTAAAACCTTTGTATTTTTGTATCAGTATAAACTTTCTTTTTGGAATTCCCTTAGATTACTATCTGGCATTTACTTTGAATTTAGGTATAATTGGAATTAACATCGGAGCAATATTGACGACAACAATTTTGGGAATTTTATTGTTCGTTAGGCTTAAGAATAAAATTAAAGATCATGAAGCTTCAGGCTCTCAGAAGCTGGCTGTTTCTCAAACAACCAAATTTAAAGTATTTTAATATAATTATAGAAATATTCTTGCTTATAAGTTGGAAGAGGCATTTTCAAATTGTTCAGAAGAACTTGAAAATTTTTATTGACAATCGTATAATCAGGTGAAGAAATTCGCTGCATATTATTAAATTTTCCCTGAAAATAAGCTTCATACAAAGGTGTAAGAGCATTATCAGCAGTTATTCTTGACAGAACTTGTTCATTCCAGTCTGATTTGGGTATTAAAGAGATTGGAAATCCTTGATTAATCATCCATTCGAAAATCATATTTATTGAAATTGGTCTGTCTTGCACCATGTTAATAGTTTGACCATTTACGACATTACTCATTAAAGATGAAAGAATAATAAACTTTGCTGCTATATCTACAGGAAGTATATATCTCGCATCATTTGTTTTTGGAGCAATTCCAAATTGAAGACATCCTTTTATAAAAGATAATAAGTGTATCCGATGTCTTGGTCCCTTCCCAGTTTTGCTATGCCCAAAGATATTAGGTAACCGATAAATCGTTGTTCTGAATCCCCTTTTGTTGGCATCACTCAATATCTTTTCAGAGACCCATTTTGTTAAAGAATATCCCTCTGTATCTCTATGTGGCCAATCCATAGGAGAACATTCATGCACAATTTTTTGGGTTTGATCTATATCAAAGATTGTACTTAACGTTGATATATAATGAATATGTTTTAATTGGCATTGCGTACTGAATTTGAGCAATTCTATAGTGCTTTGAACATTGGTATTTCTGAGGAGTTTATAATTGTGTAAATGATGAACATAAGCTCCACAATGGTAAATAACATTTATCTTTTTTGCTAAATCATTCCAAAGAGTTTGCTTCATTCCTAAACGAGGTAAGGAAATATCTCCCAAAATAATATGTACTCTTTTATTTTTTAGAACATCTTTAAGATCATAGTATTCTAAGTGCTTTATAAAAGAATTCTGTGCTTCAAAATAATTGTTTCCGCGTAACAAACAATAAATATGGGCATCTGTGTTATTCAGAATTTCATGGAGTAGATGTATTCCAACAAATCCGCTTGCTCCTGTCAAAAGAATATTCTTTATGGAAGAAGAAAAAGAATTTATAGTATTTTCTAAAGTTATTTTATGTGCACTTTCAATATCTGTATATAATGGATGGAAAGATTTAGACTGTTTTTTTGAAGGTGATTTCTTTAAAAGTTTTTCAATGTGCTGTGCAAAATTTTTAAGTGTATGATATTCAACTATCTCAGAAAATGTTATATCAACATTCAATTCTTTCTTTATTTCATAAATTAAAAGCCCTGCAGAAATTGAATTTCCTCCAATTTCAAAAAAACTGGTATTTAAACCAATAAGGTCTTGAGTTAAATTTAATATATCTGCCCATAGTTTAGAAACCTGATGCTCAAAAATGGTTTTAAGCGGAATTATATTTATGGTATCAAAGGATTCTGGAATGGGGAAAGCGCTTCTATCGATTTTTCCATTGGAGGTAAGGGGAAATTTTTTTAATTTTATAATTTTGCGTGGAATCATATATTCCGGTAACTTCTTGCCAAGATAAGAGAATAGTGATTCTTCATTAAAAGGTTTTTTTGGAATACAATAAGCTATAAGCTGTATTTCAAAGTGACCCTGTGCCAAGGTATGTTCTTTTGCTATGACAATTGCTTGTAAAATATGTTCAAAATTATTTAAAATTGTTTCTATTTCTCCAATCTCAATCCTGTGCCCTCTAATTTTAATTTGAGCATCATTTCTTCCTATGATTTCAAGTTGTCCACTTTTATTCCAACATGCGATATCGCCTGTTTTATATATTTTATTATAGATACCTGCCGTGTTCTGATTAAAAGGATTATCCAAAAATTTCTCTTTTGATTCATTATCTTTATTAAAATAACCAACTGCTAAACCTATCCCACTAATGTAAAGTTCCCCTAAAACGTAAGGAGGAAGAGGATTTAAATAATTATCTAAGACGTATACAGATGTATTTGAAATGGGCCTACCAATAGAATAATTATTTTTTGTTAGTTTTTGACAGGTTGACCAAATGGTCGTTTCTGTAGGCCCATAAACATTGTAAACCTTCTTAAATTTAGAAAAAAGCTCCGTCGCTAACGTTTCATATAATTTTTCTCCTCCACATAATATTTTTATATTTGGGTCCTTCAAAATATTTACAAGAATTTTCCATTCAGAGGGTGTTGCTTGTATAACAGTAGCATTAGATTGGTTAATATAATCACCAAGTTTAATATAATCTTTTCTAATTTCTTCTGGTATTATAATAAGTTGAGCTCCCTTCGTTAAAGGAAGAAGGATCTCTAGGAGTGAAATATCGAACCCAATTGATGTCATATAAATAATTTTATCTTTAGAAGAAATATTAAGCTTTTTTGAAAAATATTGGACAAGATTTGTAAGGCTGCTGTGCTTGATCATAACTCCTTTAGGATTTCCTGTGGAGCCAGAGGTATAAATAAGATAAGCAATTGGATCTTGATACCCATTGACAGACTCTGAATTATGAGTTGCCTTTATCGTATGCGCATTTTGAAACTCAATAAGACTTACTTCATCTAGAATACTTACTTCAGATTCCCTAAAAAAAACGAGGTCTTTGATTTTCTGGAAAAAATTTTTATCCGTTAAGATTATAGAAACTTCGCTTTCCTTTAAGATTTGTATAATTTTTTCTTTTGGGTAAGAAAGTGGGATAGGCAAATATATACACCCAGCTTTAAAAATACTCATTAAGCTAATTATTTGATTAATACTTCTGTCCATACATACGGCAATAATCTTATTTTTTTGTTGAAAGCCTTGCAATTTCTTTTCTAAAAAAAACGCTAATGCAGTAATTTTAGAGAAAATCTCTTGATAACTTATAGATTGATCTTTAAATAAAATAGCACATTCATGGGGGATTTTTTTCGCAATCTTCTCAAAAAAATCAAAAACTTTAGGTATTCTTTTTTTTGATTTAAATGTTTTATGAGCAGCTATGATTGTTTTTTCATATTCTAAATGTGTAATAATCCCAATCTCTTTTGTAGATACATAAGGAGTTTCAAGCAACTTATTTAAAAGATTCTCAAAGTGCCCTCCCATCCTTTTCACAAAATCATCTGAAAAACGGGAAGACTCATAATTAATTTCAAGAAAAATTTCTTCTTCTATAGTTTGATATTTTATGGATAAAATTGAAGCATTCATATTACTTGTAGGCTTTGCTATCATGGAAGATGAAAGATTAGGAGAGCAGCGCCTTAAGCTCGTCTCAGAGAAACTCAATTCAAACATTTTTTTCATGTTTAAGTTATAATGTAGGCTTTCTTTTATAGTTCTGACAGCTGGTAAAAACCTGTCTTGTCTGGAGTTAATGCATTCCCGCCCTTGAGACAATTGTTCTAAAAATGTTCCACTCTCATTAAAACGGAAAAAGCATGTATTTATAAGGCCTAGTTTTATCTTTTTAAATTTATTAATTTTTACAGAAGCTGGAAAATTTATTACGATTTTATCTTGCCCGAGATAACGGCTAAGAAGAAGTGCCCAAACATTTAGCAAAATATTAAAAACAGAAAAGCTGTGAAGTTCAGAAAAATTTATTAATTTAGAAAGTGTTTTTTTAGAGAGAACAAACTGAACCTGTTTTCGAGAAGTATTATAATTAGAATGTGAATCACCTCTCAAAGATATTTTAGGATTTTCACGAAATTCAGATAATTTTTTTGCTATGATACTCGGATCAAAACGTCCAATGTTTTTTTTCTCAAAGTCGAGATATTCTTTTAAAAAGATGCTCTCTTGGAAATCGTTTTTTGTAGCCTGCATTTCATTATAATAATCTGATAGCAAACTCATTAATGAATCAAATTGAGTTCCATCGACTATAATATGATGAAAAATTGCAATAAAAGTGGTTTCTCCTGAGGAGATATTTTTAAGAAGATAAAAACGGTATAGTGGACCAGTTATAAGATTAAATGGGGATTGAATTGCATGTTTAATAGTCTTTTTTTCTTGAATTTTATTTTTTATTTCATGACAAGATAGAAAAACTTCTTGATTTTGAAATATTTTTTGCATGAGGCGATCGTCTTCTTCAAAAAAAAGTGTTCTTAAATTGTAATTGGAGTTGACCAAAGAATTAAGAGCTCTTTTTAATTGAGCGACATCAATGTAATCTTTTGTTGTGTATATACCCTGTAAATGATATTGAAAATCATTAGGCTTAAGCTTCCAATCAAGCCAAAATGGGACGCTATATTGACTCGCTTCACATAAAATAAAGTTTTGCATATCTGAAGATACTTTTATTATAATAGTTTAATAATTTACTAGTTTTTTTAAAGTCTTTGGGGAATCAAGATCTTCTATCGGGACATGATGAACAAATATTTTTTCAAATAAACTATACATAAATTGATCTTTTTTTTCATATCCAAAATTAGAAGATATTCCCAAATAATCACTAAACATTTTGTGTATAGAACTTGCCCTTTCAATCGCGATTTTTTCTCTCCAGCAAATATTTTCAGGAAGATAATTTTTTTCCATTGCAAAATTCCGCAATAAATATTTGACATGATTTTTAGCAATTTTGAGATTTGGATCTAAATGTAGGCTAAAAGCAATCATTTTGTTGCTACAAAAAGGATGACGTACATCTATGCCCCATTTTTGTGCTACAAAAGGCCTAAATTCCCCGCGCCATTGAACACGCTGGAAACCTTTCCAAAGTCTTTCGTATAAAGAAGAAAGATCAACAGAGGGTGTGGCATGCCCAGCAAACAACATGTCCGCTCCATACCCTGTTAGTACTGTTTTTCCTAATTCAGAAATTTTCTTATACATTAAATAAAAAGGGGCATGGATTTCTCCACAAACGCCATCATAAATTTCATTATAAAACACACTATGAACCAAGGCTTGGATAAATGAAGGCAACTCCATAAAAATTTCCAAGTGATGCGATCCTAGAAGCTTGCTAACATCTTGAGCAAAAGAAAATTCATTAGCATCTTCCCTTCCTATAGAAACAGTCCAGAGTTTTTTGACTTTTTTATTTGCCAAAGCTGCAACTAAGCTTGAATCTAATCCTCCAGATAATGGGATAGAAATTTCTGTCTGATTTCCAATTGCATCCATAATAGATTGATTAAAAAGTTCTTCAAATATTTGTGTTGCCTGTTCTTCTGATAAAAACAAAGGTTTTTTTGAATAAAAATTATGATAGGAATGGAGTTTAATTTGTGCATCCGGTAAACTTGAAATTGATAAACACATTCCAGATGGAATTCTTTTTATGTTTTTAAAAATATTTGACTTATCAGGATTATTAAGAAAAAATTTAGACTCTCTCAGAGAATTTAAGCAAAGGTCTATTCCTTCTATTCCAATTAAGTTTTTAATTTCGGTGGTTATCCAAATATTATCATCTGAATCTTTTGTATAATAACAGGGCATTTGACTAAATAAATCCGTATATACAAAAACTTCATTAGGTTGCTTAAAGTATACCAATGTATAGCAACCTTCAAGTAAAGAGAGTGCATGCTCACCAAAAGCCGATAATAAAAGGAGAACAACTTGTGCCGGACTATACAACATAACATCCCTTTCTAAAGGGAGCATCATTTTTTTTAAGGCAGAAATATTATAAATTTCTCCAATAACAATTAAAGCCTGCTTTTTTAACTTGGCAAAATATTGATCAAACTCTCCAATGCATTCCGTTCGGATATTCACTTGGTAGGAGTTTATTATAAATTGTTTCCATAAGTGCAAAGGATAATAGCGGTTTAGATTCGTTTTTGAATCTATATTTTTTCGTTTATTTGTCATAAAAAAAGAATAGATCATGAAATAACCTGTTTCGTTAAAATTTCTTGTAACAATTGGATTTAGGATTTATTGTCGTATAAGAGATAGTATTTTTTAATCTAAATATACGAAAGGTATATTTTTATGAAGCTAAACTTTCTCAAAGAATATTAAGAATGTCAATCCTATGTTATTTAAGTTTTTCTTAAAATTACATTCGACTTAAATTAAATATAAAGAAGTATTTTTTATGAGGGGGAGAGAATGAAAACATTTGTGTTCATTGATTCTGTTGGAAGCGGTCGAGAACTTGCATATTTATTTAAAGCCAATCAAATGAGAGTTATTAACATTAAAACTCCTATTTTTGTTTCTGGACAAAGAACAGAGTCAAATATCTTTAATGAAGAAATAGAATTTAATATGGATTTTTCTTCTTTAGTGAAAAGCCTAGCAAAACAAAGAATCATAGGTTTTTATGCTCCCGTTGACTATAATCATAAACTTAAATATGAATTAACAAAATATTTTTTTCCAGAGCGTATTAATTCTAAAGGAGACCCCGACACGAGCAATAAAGACACTTTACAGAGCTTTTTAAAAAAATTAGATATTCCCAATTTTCCTTGCGTTGAAATAGATGATGAAAAAACTTTTTCTAATTTTATTAAAAATTTTGATATGTTTATCGTAAAACCAAGATTAAGCAATGGATCAATTAACACAAAGGTTTATAATTCTTCAAATTATGATTATGAGTTTCAAAATAAGAAAGGAGGATATTTTAGAAATAGTTCCTTTATCGCTCAACCTTATTTTTTAGGAAAAGAGTACACTTGTAGTTTCAGTTGGTATATGAATAATGACAATAAACTAAAGATTAAAATAAGAAGCATCGTCCATTTGGAAAAGATTTTAGTAGATGGGGTTCCAGTCCCACAATTATCAACACTTGTTAACCATGAAGATAAGATTGTAAAAAGAATAGAAACATATCTGGAGAAAATATGTCCGTATTTGCCAATGAAATTTGGTTCTGCAAGCTTTGGTTTTATTCTCGAGGCTTGCACAGATATTTTATATATCATTGATTTTAATGATAGGCTTTCTGATTTATCAGGGAGTAGTTTAGGAACATTCAAAAGCACAGGGGGCACACAAATGTTAGATTTTATTAACTTGCACATATGTCCTGAAGAGTTCAATTTCCAAGCAAATCTTCCATACCTCACAAGAAGCCTTACTTGTATTTTTTATTTGCTTGTAAAAAAAGAAGGGTTTTTAAACTGTTCCACAGACAACGTAGGGCAATTTAATAATGCAATAAAAAATTTAGATTCATATCAAACCCATTATTTAGAAGTGTTTGACTCATCTGGCATAAAGTATGTTAATAAAACGATACGTCAAAGACAACAAATTGCACGTGTCACACTTTCTCATAGAGACCCCAATATTTTAAAGGCAGATAAAGAGAAGATGTTTGCGATGCAAGAAGAATTAAACGATAGCATTAGGAAAGATGATACGGACGGACTTTTAAATATACTATGATCCAATAAAATCGAAGTTTTTCTATTGAGCAACAGAAAGAGTAATCAGCCTTAAAGGCTTCTTTCTTTAACCATTAGAGAAAGAGAATTCTGAGCTCTTTCTTCATATATCTCTATGAGTTTTGTTAAAAATTCTTTTGAGTTTAAGTTATATTGAGATTTTAATTGTAATATTTTGTCTAAATTATAATTTAAAACAGCTGTACATGTATCTTCAAATTTTGTCAAAACATGCTGGCCCTCATTAAGATAAATATTTTGATAAATAGTTTCAAAAATAGGAAACAACTTGATATCTAACATTCCATTCATCCCTAAAAACATTCCAATAAGCTCTAAAGATAAATTGCTTCCCTTGCCAATTCCACAAATCGATGTATCGATCAAACTTGCTCCTGCTTTAATGGCTTGCAAAGCATTTGATAAAGCAAAACTAAGCCCATTATGTGCATGAAACCCAAGCTGAGCTCCAATATTTTCATGTAATTCATATATGATTTTATAGACCCGCTCAGGCAAGAGAGCTCCATTGGAATCTGCCACACAAATCCAATCTGCATTCCAGGATTCAGCTATTTTAGCAGCAGAAATAATTTCTTTTAAGCTATGCTCGCTTGATCTAATTATATTAATTGAGACTTTAAATCCTGCCTCTTTTGCTTGGTATACATAAGATTCTATTTCTTTGATACTTATAGGAAGGCAGGGAAATCTTAACAAACTGACGGGGGTTAAAGCAAGTTCCTTAAAATTAATCCGTGAAGCATTTTTTGACTGTATCATCATACAATAGGTAGCTTTTGCTTTTGGTAAATTTTCTAGATATTCTCTACCGCATGAGGATGGGCCAGGCTCTTTAACATGATCGTTCCAATATCCAATTTCAATAAATTCTATGCCGGCTTGCAATAAGGCTTTTATAATAGAATAAGCTGTTTTTTTATTATCAAGATACTCCGCTACATAAAGTCCATCTCGTAAGGTAACATCTAGAAATTTTAGCATTATATTTTACCCTTTTTTAAATTCAAGGATGAAGTGTAAAACGTTTAAGTTCTCAATAAATATAAAAGTAGATAGCCCAAATGAGAAATTTTAAGGCATATAAATATTCTTTAAAGTGTTTCATTCAAATTCTCCATAGATAAAAACTTTATTTATGTGCAGATATTTTTTTCTTTATTATTTTTTTGTCTCTCAATAATAAAGCCATCCTAAGAAAGTCTTTTGGAAAACTTATTATAATTATGTCTGATTCTTGCCTCTTTCAAGGGTATTAATTGTTCAAGATCCAATATTATTCTTTCTTCCATATCTTTTATTTGTTGAGCAATGGTCAGTACCTCATCAATTTTATTATAGGGAAAACAGAGCACACCAGAGTCATCTGCACATATAATATCACCAGGAAATATTGCTGTATTCTCAATTTGAATTTTTTGTTGCTTTGAGGAAAGGTAGACACGATTTTTTCCTGACTTCATATAGGTTGTGCGACAAAACATAGGAAAGTTTGCTTGCTTAATTTCATCAATATCTCGACAAGCTCCATCAATTATACATCCTGCAATTCCTCTTTGTTGAGCAACATATGTTAATATGCCACCCCAAACCGTACAAAAATCGCGACCATGATTTGAAATAACAATAATTTTTCCTTTTTCAACCTCATCAATGAATTCTGCAGCTGGCCCCATTTCTCCTTCTTTTACCTCCTTAAATTCTAGAGTAAAAGCTTCTCCAACGATGCGTTGCCCAGAAATAAGAGGGGTGATTCCTTCTAAGCCTCCATTAATGCCAAGAATATCTAGGGCATCAGAAATAATAGGAGTCGAAAAATTTAAAAGTAGTTGCATCTTTTCGTTCATGATAAAATCCTAAAATATATTGTATAGATGTATTGAAAATAAAGCATTCTGTTTTTAAGAGTTAAGAATGCCCTTTGAGAAGAAAGCTTGGGAAGAGGTTAAGTTTATTATATTAACGAAGGCGTTTTTTTTTCTTACGGCTACAGCTCCAAGATAATTGGGTAAAGTATGAAGAGGACAAAAAGTCCAATTTTTTTTGATTTCTTCTTCAGAATCACGCATTTGGATAACTTTAAATATTTCTTTTGGAAGGATTGTTGTTTCTATATTTGAAGGACTTCTTGATAAACCAGTTCCAAGGGCTTTTAGAAAAGCTTCCTTAAGCGTCCATAATTTGTAAAATAAATACACCTTATCCTTATTAACTTTATTATATATTTTAAGCTCTTTTTGACTTGCTATGAGAGAGCATAAGTTTTTAATTGGAATTTTATTATCCATAAATTCAATATCAATTCCTATTTCATGATCATAGGAAAAAGCATAACAAATGACATCTTTAGAATGAGATATATTAAAATGCAATTTTGGATTATTTTTACAAAAAGGTTTTTGAAAGTCATTATATACATATTGAACATCAAAAGGTGCACAGGAAAGATATTGGCTAAGTAAAATACGCAAAATTCCGTGTGAAATAAGGTAATCCTCTTTTAGATAATCAAATAAGAATTTTTTCGCTTTCTCTTTTTCTGCATCTGAAAGATACATGGTTAACAAAGGAACACAAACTCTTAAATCTTTAAGATTAAGAATAAAGATAGTTACATTATCACTGGAGAAAAACATTTCCTCTCATCCTTTTTGCTTTACTTTAATATATCTTATTCACAAACTAAATCCTTATCTTTTTCTAAGACGATTACAATAGACTCTTTCAAAATTGAGATCGCTTCTTTAAGAGCTAATTCCGTAATAATAAGAGGGGGTAAAAGCTTTAATACTTGTTTTTCAGCTCCGCTTGTTTCTACCAATAACCCTCTTTTAAAACATTCCAGCGCAACTTTATAAGCAGTTTTAGGATTTTCCCATTCAAGACCACGGATAAATCCTAAACCTTTAGTCATAGGCCGTTCACCTTCATTAAAGCTATGAGAAAGATTTTCTAATAATGTATCAAATAATTTTGAAATTTTGTTTGTTTCAGAAACAAACTCTATGTTATTCCAGAGATTAATAACACCTTGGGCCGTGACAAAAGCATAATTATTTCCTCTAAATGTACCATTATGTTCTCCTGGCTTCCAAACATCCAGATGTTCTTTCAACAAAAGTAAACTCATTGGTAACCCAAGCCCACTTAAAGCTTTAGATAAGCAGATAATATCTGGGTTCAATTCGGTCAAATGCTCAAAACTAAAAAATTGACCGGTTCGTCCACATCCCGCTTGAATATCATCAATAATCAATAGAGCATCATATTTTTGAGCTAAGTCTTGAAGTCTTAATAACCATTCGTCGCTTGCTTTATTGAGTCCGCCCTCTCCTTGAATTGTTTCCACTATAAATGCAGCAGGCAGATTATATCCGCTACCAGCATCTGAGAAAAGCTTATCGATAAGACTGATTGTATCTATATCGCTCCCAAAATAATTATCATAGGGCATAAAATACGTATTGTATAATCCAACGCCTGCTCCGGATCTTTTGAATCGCGACCCTGAAAGAGACAAAGCCCCGAGCGACATTCCATGAAAAGCATTGGTAAAACTAACAATAGGCTGTCTGCCAGTCATTTTTCTCGCTATTTTACAAGCCGCCTCAACCACATTAGCGCCTGATGGGCTGCAAAATTGAAACTTATACTGATAGGAACGTGGCAACAAAATTTTATCATGAAAGTTTTTGATAAAATCTTCTTTTTCTAAAGTTGCCATATCTAATGAATTCACAATTCCATTTTTATCAATATGGTGACGAAGCAAATCAAGAATTTGTGGATGATTATGCCCGTATGCTAGAGATCCTGCTGCACAAAAAAAATCTATGTATCTCTTTCCAGCTTCATCAAAAATTTCATACCCAAGTGCAGACTTAAAAACCACTGGAAAAATTCTACAACATGCTCTCACTTCTGATTCAAAAGAATTTATATATTGCATTTTAATTACCCTAAAAGATCGTTAATAAATAGTATAATTTTTATTTCCGTTGGCACTTTTTGTATGAAATAAAAATCTTTCTTATTGGCATACATCTGATCAAATAAAACTATTTTTAATCTCCAACCAATCTTTAAAATCTAAATTTTTTCCATACATCACGTCAAAGTATTTTTTTATTAAAAACAATGTTTTTTTTTCTTTATGCCGATTATTCAGTAAATAGCGATCTATTGAAACTATGGGAAGAATTTCACATCCTGTTCCACAAAGAAATGCTTCATCACAATTGTATATTTCTGATCTATCAACATTTCTTTCTTCAACCTTTATACCCTCTGTTTTTGCAAGCACGATAATAAATTTTCTTGTGATGCTTTCAAGAATATCTGACCCTAAATCTGGAGTAAAAAGAACGTTATCTTTAATAAAAAAAACACAGGCTGTGGGAGCTTCAGAAATTTTTCCATGAGAATTTAAGAGTAATACATTATCATATCCCTCACTACCCGTCATTTTCTTAAAAGATAACATTTTTAGTCCTTTCCAGTAGAT
>JAFEBT010000023.1 GCA_018242545.1 Pseudomonadota bacterium | reverse complement strand
TCGGAGTCTGCCAATGACTCAATCTAATTTTACACCTCTTGACGGGACTCTATCATTCAGAAAGATCAAATTGTTTTGTAATAAATTTTCGAAAATAGTCTTTTTGAATATCATCAAGTCTATCACTTTCTAGAAGATATCTATGAGATGCATAAAGTTTGTAAATAAGATCTTTTATTCCTGTTTCAAGGTCTTCATAGGTTAAACCTTTAATATCTTTAAAGCTGATAAAAATTGTAGGATATTGCCCCAAGTATCCGTTCATTATTTCTTGCTGAGTCCCAATTTTTAATTGAGAGAAAATCTGACGTCTTTTAGAGCGTTCTTCTTCGTCAATACCCCCATCTTTTTTAACAGGGATAGAAAAAAAAATACTGAAGCATCGACATATTTAAGGTTTTTCCCCAGCGGCGTGGACGCGTAATAAGAGTAACTTTATAACCGCCTCCTAAAAGTGCAGATATAAAAGACGTTTTGTCCACAAATAAATCCGTTCCTGTAGCCAGCTCTTTAAATTTGTCTGTTCCAATATTAATTGTATAAGTTTTATTTCTAAGCTCTATCATCGTTTAATCTTTAATATTAAGAAAAAACATACCATAGATTTTCTGAAGTTATCTACGAAATTCTCTTAATGTGTTTCTCTGCTAAACAAGCAATCTCATTTTTCCGAAAAAATCGTTTTCGAACACTTGCCTATAAACATCTTAAAGTTTGGTTTTTCTTATTATCTCAGCTTTAAACTTGCAAGACCAATTAAAGCAAAAATAATTGCAATAATCCAAAAGCGAATTACAATCGTTGTCTCCGCCCATCCTTTTTTCTCAAAATGATGGTGTAAAGGTGCCATTAAAAAAATACGTTTTCCTTTGGTATATTTAAAATATCCCACTTGAAGAATAACAGACGCTGCTTCAAGAACAAAAAGACCTCCAATAATAACAAGAATTAATTCATGTTTTGTAATAACAGCAATAGTCCCGAGAAAAGCCCCAATTGACAAAGAGCCTGTGTCTCCCATAAAAACTTGAGCGGGCGGCGCATTAAACCAAAGAAAGCCAAGACTTCCTCCAACAAGAGCGCCACATAAAACAGAAAGTTCTCCAGCTTTAGGGACAAAGGGAATATGTAAATATGTTGCAAAAATATGGTTCCCCACAAGATAACTAATGAGTCCAAAACAAAGAACAGCAATAATAATTGGACCAATAGCAAGGCCATCAAGTCCATCGGTTAAATTCACCGCATTTGAAGATCCAACAATGCAGATAATTGCAAAAACACTATAAAAAAGGCCAATATGAATCATAAAGTTTTTTGTATAAGGGATGAGCACACTGCTTGAAATTTCTCCTGCGGGCATCATTCTTAAAATGAAAAAAAGAGCTATTCCTGCCATAAAAAGTTGGAGTAAAAATTTAATTCGTGCCGATACGCCTGCACTCGTACGCTTCGTCAATTTAAGATAATCGTCTTGAAACCCAAGCGCTCCAAATCCAGCCGTTATTCCTAAACAAATCCATACATACTCATTCGTTAGATCAGCCCAAAGCAATGTGCTCAAAAGAAGAGAGAGAAGAATCAAAATCCCTCCCATCGTCGGTGTTCCTTTTTTGGTTAAAAGATGGCTTTCAGGACCGTCGAGACGAATGGGTTGCCCTTCCTTCTGTTTTGATTTTAACCAACGGATAATTAAAGGCCCAAGATAAAAGCTAATTAAAAGAGACGTCAGCATGGCTCCGCCAGTCCGAAATGTGATATATCGGAAAAGATTAAAAAAACTCCATTCATGAGAAAGTGGAAAGAGTATGTTATAGAGCATTATTCCCCCTTAAGACCTTTTACAAACTTATCCATTTTCATTCCCAAAGATCCCTTAACCATAATGTTATCTTTTTCTTGAAGAAACGTTTTGACAGCCTTGAAAAGATCCTGAGATTGATCAACGTGTATTTTTTGAGTTTCTTTAGGAAGAGCTTTATGAAGATGTTCCATCATAGGTCCACAGGTATAAACAGCATGAATATGATGTTTTTTAATCTCCTGAGAAAGCTCCTGATGAAATTTTGCGCTTTGTTCTCCCAATTCAAGCATATCTCCTAAAACAGCAACCATCCGCCCTCCTTTCCATTTCGGCAAGAAAGAAAGAGCAGAAAGAGCAGCCCTCATGGAAGTTGGATTTGCATTATAACTTTCATCAAGGAGCACCATTTCTTTTCCATCAAGCAAAACAACTTGGCATTTCCCGCGTCTAATTTCTGGCGTAAAAGTTTTAAGCGTTTGAATGGCTTTTTCTACATTTGCTCCCAGAGCATATGCTGCCAGAAGAGCTCCTAATGTATTAAAAGCAAAATGCTCTCCTATTCCCTCAATGACATAAGTAAAAGGAGATATTTCTCCTTTAAATTGAGCTGTCACTTCCATAAATCCAAATTCTAATAATTTAATATTTAAAAGCCTTAAATCTGAATCTTCCGAACGACCAAATGTCATTTTTTGATACGGAATATCAGAAAATATTTCTTTATAAAGAGGCATGTCATGATTTAAAATGACAATCCCTTCTGAGGGAAGTCCTTTTACAATGTTCAATTTCTCTTGCGCAATTTCTGAAAGAGAAGAAAAAGCTTCAAAATGTGCAGGGGCAAGCATGGTAATTATAGCCACATGAGGCTTTATGAGTTCAGAAAGGGGGGCAATTTCTCCTTTTTGACTCATTCCCACTTCAAAAACACCGTACTTGGCATTCTTTGGAGACCGAATAAGGGAGAGAGGAACACCTAATTTTGTATTTAAACTTTTTGCACTCGCTGCAACACATCCTTGTTCTTCTAAAATATGCGCCAGAGCTTTCTTTGTCGTTGTTTTTCCGACGCTCCCAGTTATCGCTGTAATTTTAATGCTCGGGCTTAATCGTGCTCTTGCATATCGTGCGAGAGACCAAAGAGTCTCAAAGGTATCTTTTACCAAAATGAAAGAAACATCCGAGGGACGATTCAAAGGGGATAAAAAATCCGAAGGCCAATGATCAATTAGGATAATTGACGCACCGCGTCCAATCGCTTCTTTAATATAATGATGTCCATCTGTGGCGCCACCTCGAATTGCAATAAACATATCATCAGGAGAAATTTCACGACTATCGATAGCACACCCATAAGCACTTCTTGAAGGGCCGAAAGCTTCTCCTTGCGTCGCCTTTATAATATCTTCTTGGGTCCAGAGAGGTAATTTTTCTCCTAACATTTATTTCTCCAATTCTTTCAATAGCATAAGAGTTACATTTTTATCATTAAAAGGATAGGTCATGTTTCCAATAATTTGCCCTGTTTCATGCCCTTTTCCGGCTAAAAGCAAAACATCATCTTCTTTAAGATGTTGAAGCGTCCATTTAATAGCCTTCTCTCGATCTTCTATAACAAAAATATTATCTGGAAGCGCTTGTTTATTTTCTGGAAGAAAAGTCAAAATCTCTGAACGAATCTGAGCCGGATTCTCAGAACGCGGATTATCGTCTGTTATAACAATAAAGTCTGCATACGTATAAGCCATCTTGCCCATAAGGGGCCGCTTTTGTGCATCTCGTTCTCCACCACATCCAAAAAGAATCCACAAATGTCCTTTCGTAAATGGCCTCAATGTTTTTAAAACACGCTCATAAGCATCCGGCGTATGCGCGTAATCTACATAAATACGCGCCCTTGTTTTCGTCTCTCCCACTTTCTCGAGACGTCCAGGAGGTGCTTGAAGAAATTCGAGAGCCTCTAAAGCTTTTTGTAGAATTAATGTATCTTCAGGTGTTACATCGAGCGCTCCTAAAACAAGCCCTAATGCGCATAAAGCATTATGAACCTGATAATCTCCGACCAAGGGAAGGGTTAAGGATTTTACAATTCCCCATAAATTAACAGTAATATGCAAACAATCTAATTTTGGTTCATATGCAAGAAGGCGGACATCGTCTCCCTTAGCACCATAAGTGAAAATCCGATGGCAACGGCGTTCTGAAATTTTTGTTAAGATCCCAATTTCTTCTATATCTGCATTTAAAACAGCCCATCCATCTTTTTTTAAAATCTCTGAAAAAAGAAGACACTTTGCTTCAAAATACGCGTCCATCGTTTGATGATAATCAAGATGATCCTGTGAAAAATTTGTAAAAGCCGCTGCTTTAAAATTTAAACCTTTTAAACGATTCTGATGAAGTCCATGGCTTGAAGCCTCAAGAGCCAGACTTTCAATCCCCCGTAGATAAAGTTTTTCAAGTGTTTTATGGAGCGTAATGGCATCCGGACAAGTTAATTTTGATTCTTCAAAGCCAACTTTTGCTCCTTGATTTTCGAGTACCCATAGACCTGTCGTTCCAAGACATGCAGAAGAAACCCCCAGAAAAAACATAATTTGATGCGCAAAGAAAGTAACAGAGGTTTTTCCATTGGTCCCTGTAACAGCCATCAATCGAGAAGGGGCTTTTGAATAAAAAAGGGATGCCATTTCTCCCACATAAAAACTTGGATTCTGCGTTGAAATCCAGAGAGGAAGCAATTTTAAAATTCGCTCTTGAGAGCGAATTGCATCAAATCCCTTCTGGCTTATGAGAGCTCCAGAAGCCCCTTTAAGAAACGCTTCTTCTAAAAACAAAGAACCTGTTGTCTTATGGCCATCTATGCCAATAAAAAAATTCCCTTTTTCAAGAGAACGTGTATCGAGAGCAAGACCTGAGCTGTCGAGTTCTTTGAGACGGTTTATCTCTTCAATTGTGAACTCATCGAGTAGATTTTGAGGAAAAAACTTAATAGACTGCATTTCTAAATCCTTGGGGTTTTTGAGACACTGTCTTTACCTCATTATGACTCCCTGGAAGATAGAAAGCCGATTGGATTTTAGGATCTTTTTCATTAATAGGAACAATACCAAGAAGAGCTGCCATGCGTTTCATCACTTCACCTGCAATGGGTGCAGACGTCCAACCTCCTGTCGAATATCCATAAGTTTCTTTTGTTGCAATGGGCCGATCAATCATCACCATCACCAAAAATTGAGGATCCGTCATGGGAAAAGCCCCTACAAAAGTAGATAAGTTTTGTTCTCGGTTATACCCCTTTCTATTCGCAAGAAGAACTTCCGCCGTACTTGTTTTGCCTCCAACCATCAGACCTGGAACGTTCGCTTTTTTAGCTGTTCCATGGGTCAAAGTAAGACGTAATAATTTTTTCATAGCCATCGACGTTTCTGCAGAAACAACACGAACACCACGCTTCTTTGCCGGATCAACCTTGAAAAGAGTTGGTTCTTTTAAAATCCCCCCATTAATTAATGCCGCAAGAGCTCCGGCAAGAGCAATGGGACTCACACTCACGCCGTATCCATAGGAAATGGTAATTAAGTTAATATCCTTCCAGTCCTGAGGAATCATGGGTTTTCCAACCTCGGGAAGCTCAATTTTGGGAGGTTTTAAAAGGCCCAGTTTTTCAAGAAACATCTTTTGACGTTTGACGCCAACTTCAAGAGCCATTTTTGCACAAGCAATATTTGAAGAATACTGAACCATTTCAATGACAGAAAGAACACGGTTTTTGGGTTTAAAATCTTTAATTCTAAATCGCGCAACTTTTAGGGGCTGTGAAGCATCATATTGACTTTGAAGAGTTGCTGTTTTGTTTTCAAGGGCCATTGCAACAGACAATAATTTAAAAGCGGATCCCATTTCATAAACTCCTAAAGTACTTCTATTAAACAAATTTTCAGAAGGTACCTTTTTAGGAAAATTAGGATCAAAATCAGGGAATGAAACCATCGCTAACACTTCACCCGTTTTGATATCAAGAACAATCCCTGTTCCTCCTTGAGCTTGAAACTGTTCAATACCTTTGGAAATTTCATCATGAAGAATATGTTGAATTCTCAAATCAATAGAAAGTTGTAAAGATTCTTTTGATGTCACAAGAAATTCATTAAATTGATGTTCTACGCCTCCAATGCCTTTATTATCAACGTCCGTAAATCCTATAACATGTGATAACAAAGATCCATGTGGATAAACGCGTTTTTCCTCTCGATAAAAATTTAGTCCTGGAATTCCAAGCCTATGGATTCTTGCTTGATCATATGGAGAAAGATTACGTGCAATCCATATAAATTTTTTATTTGATTTTAATTTCTTTAAGACATCTTGAAATTCCAAATGGGGAAGAAGCTCAACAATTTTTTGAGCTGCTCCTTCAGGATTTTTAATCTGATGAGGAAGAGCATAAAGGGATTCTGTTTTTAAATTGGTGGCAAGTAAAACGCCATTTCTATCTAAAATGTTACTCCGTTTCATAGATAGATTTTTTGTATTGTCCACCACCTTTAATTTTCCTTCGATACTTGGAGACAATCCCATAATTTCGATAAGCCGCAAAGCAATCAATAAAAAAAAGATACAAAAGAAAGCACCTACAATAATTAACCGCTGACGTCCAATTCCCATGGATTGTGTATATTTTTCATTTTGAGCGGTTTTATGAAAATGGGATGACCCCATACCTAACGCTAGATCAAAAAAAGGTTGTTTCGGAAGATACATGTGTTATCTCCCTTTAAGAGATTCTTTTTGAGAAAGCATTTTTTGAGAATCACCTGCTTCTTGAAGAATCCCCTCAGTTTTTAATGTTTCTGTCACATAAGATATAACGGCATCATCCCGAAAAGGGATTTGGCTAAGTGCAAGGTAATGATTTTGATCAAGGGTGATAAGGTTTAAATGTTTTTGAGCAAGCTTTTGGAGTCGCGCGGGATTATTTAAATGTTCCCATTCTGCTTTTAAAATATGAATTGATTGCCGAGAATTATTAATATCCCGCTTTACATGGGAAAGTTCTTGTTCAAGTCCAACAACTTTATACTTAACATTGAATAGTAAAATTCCAATCCCCCCAATGATTAAAATCATAAAGATTAAAAATCTCCGCATTTTAAACCTCTTCCATTTCAGAAAAAGAGGGAGCCATCGTTCTTAAAGCTGCTCTGAGCTTTGCAGATCGTGCCCGGGGGTTTTGAAAAATCTCTGACTCTTGAGGTTTAAGAGCTTTGGGCGTCAAAAGATGCAACGTCGGCTGATGAGACTTATTTGAAAAAAAAGGAGAATGCCGTGAAGATGAATTTTTCGATTTTCCAGACTGTACTTGAAAGAATTCTTTTACAATGCGATCCTCTAACGAATGAAACGTTACAATAACTAAACGACCGCCTGGGCTCAAAACTTTCAAAGCACCTTCAAGTCCTTTCTTCAAAGATCCAATTTCATCATTTACATAAATACGTAAAGCTTGAAAGACACGTGTTGCGGAGTCAATTTTACCGCTTTTTGCACCCATCACGGAATGAATAACGCGAACAAGATCAGAAGTTGTTTGAAGAGGTTTTTGAAGACGTGCCTTAAGGATAGCCCTTGCAATCCGGCGAGATTTTGTTTCATCACCATAGTGATAGAAAATATCTGCCAACATTTCTTCCGTCGCTGTATTCACAACTTCATAAGCACTAAATCCTGTTTTGTCCATTCTCATATCTAACGGACCTTCTTTTTGAAAAGAAAAGCCGCGCTCAGCATTATCAATCTGTGGGGAAGAAACTCCCAAATCAAAAACAACCCCGTGTACATGTAATATATTTTTTTGAAATACGACATTTTCAATCTCAGAAAAATTATTTCTTACAAACTGAAAGCGTCCAGCATATTTTTTTTCAAGTTCTTCTGCAAATTTTTCAACTTCTTTATCACGATCAATTGCAATTACATGCGTCTTTTCTTTTTGTAAAATACGAGAACTATATCCTCCTCCTCCAAACGTTCCATCTACATAAATTTCATTCTCTTTTGGATCTAGAAAAGAAAGAACTTCAGACACCATAACAGGGATATGTTTTTCAGCAGCCTTTTGAGAGATTTTTGAAAAAGGATCTTCGTTACCCTTTTTGTTAGTGTTTACTTTATAGTGTGAGGTCTCAGACATGAGTCCCCTCATTATTTTCTGAAAAGACTTTAAGCTTTAATGTTTCTTTTTGAGCTCGAATACGATCACGTGCTTCTTGTTGGTATTTTTCAAATATTAATGGGTTCCAAACTTGAAATGTCGCTCCACGTCCCACAAAAGCAGCTGATTCAGTAATATTAGCATAATCTAGAAAAGAACGGGGGATAAGAATTCTCCCCTCAGGATCAAAAAGAAGAGAATGGGCATCGGCAAATAATGTTGCTGAAAAATCATCTTGTAAATCTGAAAATAAGTCCAAACTATCTACACTTTCAGAAAGATTCATCATGCGCTCCATCCCACATACTTCAAGTGCAGGATATTTATAAGAACGAAAAACAACGACCCCTTGAAAAACACTTTGAGTAAAAGCAGAACGAAAGGATGCAGGGACCGAAACGCGGCCCTTTCTGTCTATTTTATTTATAAATGTTGACAGAAATAATAACATAAGCCACATAACCCAAAAAAAACGAACTGTGAGGTTTTTTACCCTCATCTTTATGGGATATCATGGGAATTCATGGGTGTCAATGGGAATTCAAGGTAAAAGCGCTCATTTTTAAGCTTTTTCTCCTTTCTCAAAAAAGAGAAATATTGTGTTCAAAGTGTTGCATTTTTTTAAAAATATAAATTTCTGTAATAGAAGTTTCAGATTTCGTTGCTTAAAGTCGCGTTTTCAGTTTAAAGTTTAAACACTTTTAAATATCCTAGAAAAATTGGGAGAAAAGCGCTGTCCTTTGCAATGTTCTGTTTCAAAAGAAAAATATTACCAAGCTGCTTTAAGATAATCTTAGGCGTAGCCTTAGTGTTTATCGGAATGGCCGTCGGCACACGATCATCTAAAGCAGACGTTGCTGCTCCGCATTCAAGTATTTATGCAGGAGCCAAAGAGCTCTCAGACGCTCCTAAGTTTTCTTCTTCTCCAAAAATGATAAGAAATACGATTGAACCTTATGATCCCCTAGAACCTTTTAATCGTGTTGTTTTTGAATTTAATCGCGTCTTAGAAGGTCTCCTTTTTAACCCACTCGTTCATATTTATCGTGGGGTTGTTCCTCCTTTTCTTCAAAAACGCATTCATTGTGTCCTTAATAATCTTGCAACCCCAGTTTATTTTTTAAATGATGTGTTGCAATTTAAATTTGAACGTGCCTGTGAAAGCTTAACCCGTTTTATAATAAACACCACTTTTGGAATTTTAGGAATCTTTGATGTTGCTTCTGAGCTCGACATTCATCCCCATACGGAAGATCTTGGACAAACATTTGCCACCTGGGGAGTGGATCCTGGTCCTTACCTTGTTCTCCCTATCCTTGGCCCCACTGATTTAAGAGGGCTTATTGGAATGGTTGGAGATTTCTTTGCAGATCCCTTCAATTATTATGCTATTCACCATGATCATCGTACACTCATGGATATTCGTTTTGCTGCTACCTATGCTGACGAAAGAAGCCAAGTTCTCACGATGGTTGAAAATCTTGAAGCAACTTCTGTCGATTACTATGCAGCACTGCGAAGCCTTTATTGGCAACACAAACGCGCGAGAGTATTGCATGACAAGGAATTTAATGATAATGATGAAATAAACTCTGCTTTAGATTTTGACCATCCTCAACCAGAAGAGGATTAATAATCACGAAGCTTTCAACTCCGAGGTTTAAATATGCTACGGTTTCTCCTTTCTTCTACTCTTCTTTATTTAACGATTAATGTCCTGTCTGCTCCTTGCTTATTATATGCAAATGCTGATGAAACTTCTCCCCCCTCAGAGAATACAAATACGCAAGCAGAACCAAGTTTAGAAGGAAATTTAGAAGAGGCTAAAGAATTTATTATTAACCTTGGAAAAGAAGCAACATCTCTTCTCACCTCCAAAACAATTTCATCAACAGAAAGAAAGACACGTTTTAAACAGCTCTTCCAAGGGCATTTTGCAACAAAATCCATTGCAAAATTTTGCTTAGGACGCTATTGGCGTATCGCAACTGATGAAGAAAAGCAAAAATATATTGATTTATTTGATGACTCTGTGGCCGATAACTACGCCTCAAAATTCAGTCAATACAATCCTGAAGATCAATTCATTGTCTCAACGGCTCGCTCTTTAGCAGACGGTGGTATAAAAGTAAACTCTAAGCTCCAAACCCCTGATGGTGCTCCAATAAATATTGTTTGGCTTGTATACAAAAAAGAAGGTTCATATAAAATATTTGATGTGCTTTTAGAAGGGGTAAGTATGAGTGTTACACAAAGATCAGAATATGCCTCTATTATCGAAAAGGAGGGCGGAAAAGTTTCTGGTTTAATTTCTGCTCTTCAAAATAAACAACCTCTTAAAAAGCAATAAAATTTACTAAAAAAATCTATTTTTTTCATTTTTTTTGTTACAAGATGAACTTTTTTACGTTCTCATTTTCTTTTCTTTTTTTTCAAATAGCTAAGAAACATTTTTTGGTTTTTCTTTGAAATTTTGAAAAAAGGGATCCATAATTAAAATATGTAGAAGCTTAAATAGGATGAAAACTGTCCTGACCTAAAAGGTGCTTTTTTACAAAAAACATAAGTCAAACATTGAGGTGAATCTATCATGAAGTACCGCATGTCGTCTTTTAACTTATTAACTCCCTCTATTTTTGCAGTGGTGAGTTCCCTGAGCTTTCAGGCAGCCATAGGAATGGAAGGGCAAACTTTCGACCTAGAAGAAAGGCGACACGGACCTGGAACCCTAACAAGGCCGCTCCCCCCTCTTTTTGAAGAAAACAGTGATGGAGATGGAGATTTTGTTGAAGTTGACCGTCAGGTTTTGACAATGTCTGACCCAATGCGTCTTGAAGATGTTCTTATCCTTGCAGACATCAAAAATGCATTGGGGTATTCACCCCAAGAAGATGAATTAGCTCAAAATCCGACTCAGAGACTTGCATATCAAAAATATGTTGAATCTTTAATGATAAAGCTCATGCAATTCGCAGGTTGGAAAAGATCAGACTCCTCTTTTTCTTCTTCTTATTTTTATATTGATGAAAATATCGTTTCTGAAACACTTAAGCGTGAGAAAGAACGTCTTTTAATACTCAATGGCCGTGACGCTCAAAAATTAGAGCTTTATATTGCTCAACTCGAAGCTCTTGCAAATTCTCTGAAAAATGGAAAAAAATCTATTACATCTTCTCAGGAACTTCCACCTCTTTTACCAAAAGATATTGAAAGGAGCACAGGTTGGATGGGAGGAGGAGCTTATCTGACACATTCAACGAATTTAGCTTTTCTCGTTCCACCAAATGCCGTTGAAGATACACTTGAAATTTTTAACCTCTTGCACTCTGCTTTTCAAAAACTTCAAGCAGCATATGCAAAATTGAGTCTCTCTTTTTCTACTAAAATTATAGATCCTATTTTAAAAAGTCGCCTCGTCTCCCTTGATCGCGACACGGCTTTAAACGCTTGGGGAAAGCTCCTTCTTGAAGTGAACAGAGACTATTATGACAAAAATACCTCTGATTCTAGGAGATTTTTATCTCCGACACCGGCACCTTCTGAGGCCCCTTCTAGAGTGTTTTCCAGTGCATCATCTAGGATGGATACAAGCAGATTAGATGAAAAAGCTACGGCAAGGGGTCTTTACCCTGCAGCATCCTTCTTGTCTTCGACTCCTTTTTCACCTCTTCAAGAGGGAGACAATGATGTTTTTAGTGCTTTAGGATCCCTATCTACTTCTTCTCCTATAAATGCAAAGATTAAAAAAGATGACCCTTTTGGGGCTGTAACTTCAGAGAAAGAATTCGACTTGCAGGATTTTTCTATTGGCTCTGATGGGGAATCTGTAGATCTAATTAATTCTACTCATCCCAATCAATTTTTTTCCCTTAATATAAACTCTCCTGGCACAAATGGGCCTACTCCTAAAGGCCCAGAATTCCAAGGAGTTGCGCTTTCAACAGCTCTTCGTACTGATATGACAAAATACACAGAAGATTTTTCAGATCTTGCTTCGCTTTTTAATCTCCATTCTATCGACCCAAATGATAAGAGCGCTGCTGAATTTGTACATGTTTCTTCTAGAGATGCTTCGGCTGCTCCTTCTCCACAAAACACATCTCTTGCAGAATCTCCGGCTCCTTCTGTTCATGGACAAGATGATGCCGCAGCTTCAGGAGCTAGAGTTTTACCTGATAAAGATTATGAAGATCTTACTGAATTTGAGCATGTAGATTCTGTAAATCCAGCTGCTACCTCTTCTTCACAAGAAAGATCTCCTGCCCTCTCTATTATACATGCTATAGCTCCAGCAGATACAGCTTTACCACCTGTAGATGAAAATGACCTTGCTGGATTTCAACAAATTTTCTCTGAAGATGCAGGGGCTGCTCCTTCTGCACAAGAAAGATCTGCTGCAGGGTCTCCGGCCGTCTCTATCCATGGAGCCGATGACACTGTAGCTCCAGCAAATACAGCTTTACCGGCTAAAGATGAAAGTGACCTTGCTGGGTTTCAACAAGTTGCTTCTGAAGATGCAATGGCTGTCTCTTCACGAGAAAGATCAACTGCAGGGTCTCCGGCCTTCTCTATTCATGATGCAAATAACACTGCAACTGCAGCAGTTGCGCCTTTATCTTCTGAAGAGGCTTTAAGAAAAGAAGATGATGCCGCAGCTTCAGGAGTGGCACCTTCCGTTTTACCTGCCGAAGGTTCTGGAAAAGAAGACGATGTTGTTTTTGTAAGCACGACTGATCATGAAGCTGCCAACAGGGACCTTTCTTTAAAACTCGCTGAGGCTCTTGCTGTGTTAGAACAGTTTAAAAAAGAAGCTGATTTAAAAGCAAAAGAAGCTCAAGTACTTGCACAACAGCAACTTGAAACTGAAAGGGCTCAACGTCTCTTAGCCGAACAAGACACAGAAAGAGAAAGACAGCAACGTCTTGCAACAGAAAGTCTTTTAAGGGTTGAAGATCGACTTCAAACGCAGGCTGCTCTTGAGCTCCTTGAATCAGCTGTTGTTCATCCAATTCAAGTGATGCTTGAAGCGTTTCAAGCAGAAAGTATTACACCGATCTTATCCTCCCTTGAAGAGATTAAAAAGAACTTTTCTGAACACCCAGAATATGATGCAACGCCTTTTGAGGCCATTAAAGAAACAATCACACGCATACAAGAAGCTGGTTTAAATACGATTCTCTCACTTATGAGTACCTTTAAATCCACTTTCCCAGAGACTGAAAAACTTCTTTCTGATCCGACAATTGTCCTTGCAAAAGCACATCAATTTGTCGAAAAACTTATGGAAGGATTTGATCGTTCGACGGCCGCTCTCAATTCTGAGCCCGGCCCTATTTCTGAGCCTTCCCAACCACTGACCCAGCACTTTTCTTTTGGTCCTGGGCTTGGATCACAAGCTGGATTAGGGCTATCTTTTGCACTTGTTCCTCAAGAAAGCAGCCTCTTTCCAGCATCTCGCCTTGATGGTTCTACGCCAAGGTTAATAGTTCCTCTTGGAACAACCTCAGGAAGTATATCTGTTTCTGGGCAAAGCATTCGTGGAGGACTTATAGGCGCAAAGAGTTCAACACCTTCTGTTGGAACAACAATAAATGTTTTGTCTGGAAAGGTATCAAATCTTCAACCTTCTATGGGTGCTTGGAAAGCACAAATGAATACCCGTCTTCAAGAAGCTTATAAATCCCTCAACAACATGACAGTTGCACGACACACAGCTGCTCCAATGAGACGAAGAGCAGGAGATACCACGACAGGCAGCTTATTAGTCGATGTTAAAGCTTAAAGACTTATGATCCTTATTCAGAGATTCTGTTCAAATTCCTTGGGGCTAACAAGTTTTAAGGAAAGAGCATGAATCTCTGAAAAAGACGCTTCTCCCAGTATCTCTTTTAATGAATCATAAAGTTGACGATGTCGTTGAATGCGACTTAAGTTCTCAAAGCAATTAGAGACAAGCGTTATCTTAAAGTGAGTTTCAAGCTTTCCGATGCGCCCTTCCACTGCTTTATGACCCTTGTGATGATCAGAATCATTTATAATCTCTAGAAAGAGAGGATTATAAATTTTCTTTATTCCTTCTTTCATACGATCTTGAAGAGACATTCTAATCAATGAAGCTTTTAAGCTTACGTGACCGAATTGGGTGCTTCAATTTCCGAAGGGCTTTGGCTTCAATTTGGCGAATACGCTCGCGTGTTACAGAAAACTGCTGTCCGACTTCTTCGAGGGTATGATCTGTGTTCATTCCAATACCAAAGCGCATTCTTAAGACGCGTTCTTCACGTGGTGTCAATGTTGCAAGAATTCGTGTTGTGGTTTCCCGTAGGTTCAATTGAATGGCAGCGTCCAAAGGCTGAACGGCATTTTCATCCTTAATAAAATCGCCTAAATGACTATCTTCTTCATCTCCAACAGGGGTCTCGAGACTAATCGGTTCCTTCGCAATTTTTAAGACTTTCCGCACTTTATCAAGAGGCATAATGAGTCGTTCTGAAAGCTCTTCAGGCGTTGGCTCTCTTCCAATTTCGTGCATCATTTGACGCGATGTACGAACAAGCTTATTAATAGTTTCAATCATGTGAACTGGAATTCGAATCGTCCGAGCTTGATCTGCAATTGATCTTGTGATCGCTTGACGAATCCACCATGTCGCATACGTTGAAAATTTATACCCTCGACGATATTCAAATTTATCGACGGCTTTCATCAAGCCAATGTTTCCTTCTTGAATTAAGTCTAGAAATTGCAACCCGCGATTTGTATACTTTTTTGCAATTGAAATAACCAAACGTAAATTCGCCTCAATCATTTCTTTTTTAGCTTCAGAAGCGAGACGCCCTCCTTTTTGAACAGCAGAAACAATTCGTTTAAATTCTGACACATCAAGATCAAGCCCAGAAATTACTTTTGCAATATCTGCACGAATCTTTGTAATTTCCTTTCGGCTTGATTCAACAAATTTTGCCCACCCTTTTTGTGTCAGTTGACCCACGCGATCAACCCAGTCTGCTTCAAGTTCATGCCCAAGATATTCTTTAAGAAAAGATTCTCTCTTTACACCAGCAGCTTCTGCAAGACGCAGAAGTTTTCCTTCCTGCTGAAGAAGACGCCCATTCATTTCATAAAGTTCGCTTACCAATTCGTCAATCCGTGCTTGATTGAGATTCAAACTGGCCACGAGATCTGCAAGTTCTTTCTTAAGATTTTTTTCTTTCTTTGAATCTCCTTTTTTTTGGCTTTTTTGAAGTTCTTCTTTAAGAGCAATAACCTTATCTAAACTTTCTAAAATACGTGGACGCAAAGATTCTTCAATTTCAACAAAACTAACGGCTGTTTCGGAAGTTTCCTCTTGTATTTCTTCTTCTGTCTCAGATAAAAATTCTTCATCAGAAACATCTTCTATACCTTCCTTTTCCAAAGCCTTTCCTGACATAATGTCTTCATGGCTCACATCTGCTTCGCCTCCCAAATCTAAAACAACAAGATCACGCAAAAGCATTTTATGATCTATAATATCTTGCCGCCATCTTAGAAGTGCACGCAACGTTAAGGGACTTTCACAAATCCCTGAAATCATCATTTCTTGTCCAGCCTCAATGCGTTTTGCAAGTTCTATCTCACCTTCGCGCGAAAGGAGCTTCACATTTCCCATTTCACGTAAATACATACGAACGGGATCATCTGTTCGACCAGCACTTTCAATAACCGCTTCCGTGCCCTCATCTTCGACGTCAATCGCACGGTCAGCCTCTTCAACATCTTCTTCTGACTCAACAATATTAATTCCCATTTCAGAAATAAGAGTCATTGCATCTTCTATCTGCTCAGAAGAAAGTTTGTCCTGAGGAAGTGTTTCATTTAATTCCTCATAAGTAATATATCCGCGCTCTTTTCCCGTCTTTAAAAGACGTTTTAATTGTAAAGGAGTCTCTTTAGACTCTAGAACAACTTCTTGCTCTTCTTCAGCTTCATCCATCCTGGGTGTCAATTCTTTTGTGGTCATCTTGTTCACTTCCTTTTTCAGAAAAGAGAGGATCCTATCCTCTCCAAAAAATAAATAATACTACCTCTAATTTTTTAGTCCGTTTCTGTTTCTAATCCTTCTCGAATGAATGCTTTTTGAGATTCTTTTTCGATATTGAGCGCTTGGATCTCAGCCCATAAATGAGGAGACATGTTTGTCTCAAATTCTTTTAAGAGTTTTATCTCTTCATGTTTTAGATTTTTTTGTTCTTGCGCAAGAATCCAAACCTCACGCCATCCACGTTTAACCTCCATGATCTGTGCTCCTTCTCTTAGAAAAGAAGCATACAAAAAAAGATTGTCATTTTTTAGCTTCAAAAAAGCATCCATGCAATTCTTTTCTTTGAGATAATTCTCCATATTTGAAAATTCAAGAGGAAGATTTTTCTCATAATACGCTAAAATAACCTCTCTTAATTTTATTAAGTCTGGATCTTCTAAATCGAGAGTTGAAAAGATATCAACGACATCATTTAAAAGAAAAGGATATTTAATTAAACCTGCCACTAAAATCTTATGCTGCCTTTTCTTTATTTCAAAAAAAGACGGTAAATCCCGCTTTTTTCCAAAAGATATATTTTTATAAGAGGCTTCTTTTAATTTCCCTCTTCCCCTAAATATATTCTGAAAGCGGGTCATCATATCATAATAATAAGCCTCTCTCACATCCTTATCTAAAATACCCTCGAGCATCTTCAATAAGTCTTTTTTTAAGAGCGCCTGATGTTCAGGTGTATCATAACGTCTTTCCTGTAACATATATTGCCATAAAAATCCATCTAAACCATCCGCATTTTTTAAAAGCTCCGCCATACTTTCTTTTTGGTTCGATTCCAAAAGACTCGCAGGGTCCTCTCCTTTGGGAAAATGAGCAACTTTTAGAGAAATGCCTGGCTTTAAATGAATAAGAGCCTTCTCGCCAGCTCTAAAGGCAGCTTTTTGACCAGCTAAATCACCATCAAAGCAAAGAATGGGTTCAGAAGAATATCTCCAGATCTCTGAAAGTTGTGTTTCTGTAAGAGCCGTTCCTAAAGGTGCAACTGCTGGAAATCCTTCTTTCCAACATAAAATAACATCTAAATACCCTTCTACCACCATTAAAGGCATTTTTTTTAAAGATTCTCTATTTTGCATAATATTCCAGACCCCATAAAGACTTTTGCCTTTATGAAAAAGAGATGTCTCTGGAGAATTAAGATATTTCGGATGCTCTCCTGTAAGTGTTCGAGCTCCAAAAGCAATGACACGCCCTTTTTTATCTTGAATGGGAAACATAATGCGTCCTCGAAAGCGGTCACGCACTTCTTTTTGCCCTTCCTTAGGGAATTCATTTTTAAGAAAAATAAGACCTGCTTTTTCAAGAACTTCTTCTGAAATCCCCACCTCTTTTAAATATCTTGAAAGACCTTGACCAGAAGAAGGTGCAAATCCAAGCTTAAAGTTTTCTTGTTCAACCCTGGAAACGCCCCGTCCTTCAAGATATTTCCGAGCGTGACGTCCAACATCTCCTTGAAGTTGAACTTGGAACCAAGTCATTGCTTTTTCAAGAGCATGATAAATTTCAAGGTTTTCTTTCTCTATTTTTTCTTCAAGAGGATTGTGTATCTCTTTAGGAAGAATAATTCCCACGCGATTTGCAGCTTCCTCAACGGCCTCTTTAAAATTAAGCCCTTTTGTTTTCATTAAAAAATCAAAAACCGATCCTGTTTCACCACATCCAAAGCAAAAATAAATTCCCTTATCATTTGTAACTGTAAAGGAAGGTGTCTTTTCATGATGAAAAGGACAAAGACCAACGTGGTACTGTCCTTGCCTACGTAAAGAGATCTTTTCTGAAATAAAATCAGATAAAACCACAGTTGAACGTATTTGATCAAGAAGCGTTTGATGATACCGCATGTCAAAATTTTTAAGGCGCCAAGACCTTTATCCTCATAAAAAAGGGTTACTTCAACTTTTCTTTTAAAAGTTCAGCCACCTTCGTAAAATCCATTCGACCAACATAGTTTTCTCGCAACTCTGCCATAATACGTCCCATATCTTTAACAGAATGTGCATTCAAACTTTCAAGAACTTGGGAGAGAATTATTTCTGTCTCTTCTTCAGTTAGAGGTTTAGGAAGGAACTCCTGAATAACCTCAATTTCTTGAATTTCTTTTGTCACAAGATCTGGCCGATTTCCTTGCTCGTAAAGAAGAATACTTTCTTTGCGCTGTTTAACCATCCCTTGGAGCATTTGAAGAATTTCGCCTTCTCCTATGCCCTCATAGTTTCCTTTTTCACGAACAGCAATATCTCGATCTTTTAAAGCCGCCATTATCAATCTCAATGTTGAAACCCGGGCCATATCTTTCTCGCGCATGGCACCTTTAAGAGTTTCAAGTATCCGTTCTCTCATCACGTATTTTCTCCTCTATTTTTTGCTTGTAAAGGGGCAGAGATTTCTTGAAAAATCTCATTTTTTATACTTTAAAGTAAAACTCTCAAAAACTTTTCTTAAAAATAACAGATCCTTTAAAGAAGAGAATTAGTATGATCTAATCTTTCTTAAAATGCAATGTTACATTCTTCTATAGTCAGAAACAATGGTTGAGATATTTTGGGCTTTTTTTATTTTTTAACCAAAAGAAATGAATTCGACTTAAAGACAAATGCCTAACTCCATTAAAATCTTTTGAAGCTCATATTCACCTTTTTTTGATCGTCTCTCTTATAATCCAAGAGATATTCTCAAAAACTCGGTTGCTTTTTTCTCAACTTCCTTCTTTTTGGTTGAAACTCCATCAAAGATAACTTCTGCTTCCGTTTTTATTGCTTCAAACAATTGATGTCCATAAGCATTTTTTTCTTCCCATGGCTTTTCCATAATCGACCTCATTTCTTGTCTTCTTGGCACAAAAAAGGCACTTAAAAAAGAGTCAGGATCTAATGTATTATTAATACCTTCTGTTATAAGACCTTCAATATCACTTTTCAAAACGGACGTAATTTTTTCTAAGTGTTCGATATCACTTAAATACTCCCCGTCCTCTTTAATACAATATCCTAAAGCATGGACGAGACTTTCTTTAAGCATATCCTGCTTTGCTTTATCAACTTGTCGTTGAATAAGCCACCACGTTTTTGCTAAGAGAGAGTTCTTGGTAACCGGGGTCCCATTCTCCAAAGTAAGATCAATTTTATGCCCCCATAAAATGCCATTATCTTCCAGCTGTCTTAATTTTTCCAATACACGAAAAGCATTATCAACGTCATTCATGCCATTATTACGCTTAAAAAAATCCTTCTTTTTTGCTTGAAGATGCTCTAAAAAGAGAGAAAATTCATGAAAGCATAAGTCTTCATCAATTGCTTGCTCCCTTAAAAAGTTATAGAAGATATCAAGTGACGTCCTTAATTGTGTGAGACGCACTAAATTTCTAGCCTCTTCCAGATCTTCTCCTAAGAGACTTACTTCACTTAAAAGGAATGTGGTGGTTAGAAGAGAAAGTGAACTTAGCCTTGCCAAAGGAAAGTGTGAAAGAGGAAAACGCAAAGGGTCCTGAGAGGCAATAAAAGATTGAATATTTCCTTTTATGAAATCTCCTCTCAGAAAACCATCTATAAGTAATCCTCTTCTCAATTGGTATCTTATTCCGAAACGGTCATCTTGAGAAATTCTTCTTCCCTCTTCCTCATCCCAACGTGCCATACTACTGGCTAAATCTCTTGAGAATTCATATTCTTGAAAATCATCTTCTATCATCTCAAAAGAAAGTCTCAAAAAATCTCGCGTGCTTGCAAGAACTTCATTCCTCTTTTCTGGATCCTCTTTATAGAGCCTTTCTGTGAGCTTTTGCACCTCTTTAAAAAGTGCTTGCCCATAGCGACGTTTTTCTCTTGGCGTCTGTTCCATAACAGCAATAATTTCTTCTTGCTTAGGGGCAAAAAAAGCGCTTAAAAAAGTCGCAGGCTCTGGAGCAAGATCAAAATCATCTATTTTAATACCCTGGATATATCCTTGCAAAACACTTGTAATTCTCTGGGATTTTCCAACATTGCACACGGTGTCCATCATCTTCGATGCATTGTCCTAAGGCCTTTACAAGGCTTTCCTTCAAGACACCCTGCTGATTTATATTAAATTTTTGATTTATCAGCCACCATGTTTTTGCCAACAGGGATTTCATGGTTACAGGTGTCCCATCATCTAAATTTATGTATATTTGAGCATCATCTCTTAATATACTATCATGATCTCCTGGATGATCAGACCTTCCCAATGTAAAAAAAGCGTTATCAACTTCATTCATACCATTTCTTCTTGCAAAAGAAACATACCGAGTTCCTCCCTTGAGATGTTCTAAGTAGAGATAAAATTCCCGAATGCACAAGTCTTCATCAATCTCGTGTCCTCTCAAAAGAGTGTATATAGTTTCAATGGACTCCTTGGTTCTTTGAATACGTGCTGCCTTCATCACATTTTCTAAATTTCTGGCTTCTTCTTGAGAGAGGACTTGATGTACCCCATCCCTATCTCCATGATCTTCTTCTCCCCCAAACCTAATTCTTATAATATCAGGTCTTGGATCTCGTATGTGTCTATAAGATCTTATAATATCCAGGTAAGATTCGATATTGCCTCTTGTGAAATTCCCACTTCTTTGGATTTGACTAAGTTGCTGGCGGCTAAGACAAAGTTTTTCTAATTCTTTTAAAGGATTAAGAGGACACAAAGGGTCCGGTGACGGTGGCCGAAAAGAAAATGGAGTAGGTCTCTGTCTCCCTAAATCATGAAGAAATGCAGAGGGAAACGACTGTTGAGAAAATAAACTTTCGGAGGCATTTGCATGAAAGAGAGAATTGTTTATGGATGCCCCTAAATTACCCAGTAATGTAGCCCCCTGATCTCTTTCGAAGAAAAAAGATGCCCCTTGAAAAGTTCTGGAAGCCTCTGGGAGACGAGAAGCAGAATCATCCTCAAAAGTTCGGTGTATGCGTGTGAATGTGTATCCAGTGGCAGCGACTCCTTGACTCAAAAATTCTCTTGTATCTTCACTCCCTTCCTGATTTTCCATCGCATCAATTCCAAGAGGAAATATACATGCAAAAAAACCGACAAGGGTTAAAAGGCTTTTTGCAAAATCTTTATATTTTTCTTTTCGAAAGGCTTTTTGCAAAATCTTTATATTTTTCTTTTCGAGAAGAATTTTTATGAGATAAAATTGAGGAAAAATTAAAAGGGCTTTTACGACGCATATTCATTCCTTTACAATCAGCTTTTTAAATATTTTTAAATAATGTTTTATACCCTAATAAAATAGGTATTAATTTAGCCAATTTCAACAAAATAAAAATTTGACCATATCTTTAAAACTTTCGTAGTATTTTTAATTTTTAAGATCTGAAATGAATAACGTCTACGCCTGGCATCCTTGAAAAATCTACTTTATTTGATGCTAAGACTGAATATCCATATACAAGAGCTGTTGCCCCTATCATAATATCAGGGACTTCCAATGTTATTCCTTCCTTCCAAAGAAAATAAATTAAGTTTGAATAAAGTCAGGCCTCTCTATTATGCAAAATAGAAAAAAAGAGAAAGTTTTAAAAAATCTGGTGCGCCCGGCGAGACTCGAACCCACGACCTCAGGATTAGGAATCCTGCGCTCTATCCAACTGAGCTACGGGCGCATAAATAAAAATGGAGCATAATCTTTAAAGGAAAGAATTTCAATACCTTGATTTTAAGCATAAGCATCTGAAAATGGATCGTTCTAGATTATAACTCTTTTATCGATTTTCTTGAAATAAGCATTCAAAATGCTTGAATTATCATCAGATAGAAAATAGGCATCTTTTACAAAATTTTAAAACTTTTTTGTAAAGTTAAAGGGTTAACTAGAGGAAAATTTCGTATAGGGTTAATGTCAACTCTCTGTTGTTAAGTTAAAAAATCTTTAAGCCATTAACTCATAATTTATCTTTTCATCTAATATTTTATAAGGTATCCTTTTAAAATTAAAAGAAATAATTTAAACTATAAACAAAAATGGAGCCTAAAAACGAACTTCAAGAAAACTTCTCTTTTATTTGCAGTGATAACAACTATTCTAACACCAAGCTTTTCTGATGCTACGAACATGCATGGCTGTAAAAAATTACTGACGCGTTTCAATAGCAAATATGATTCAGCTGTTGCCTTAGAGAAAAAATTTCATTCTGGGCAATTGAGTCAAGGGACACACACAAGGAGGACATACGCCAGCAGATTATAAAGAGAGTCCCAATATGAAAAAATACAAGGCTATGTTAAAAGAATTAAATACATTAATTCCAGAGTTACGCGAATGTGAGGAGAAAGTACCAGGATTCAAAATTACTCCTCCTTTAAACCACGACCAATTAAACACTCTTGAAGCCCAATATGCTCGATAATAAAGATTAAATGATAAAAATACACTAGAGGCATCCAAAGCCTATAAGTAATTTTTTAAGTTACTTATAGGCTTTCTAACACCTTGAAAATTTCTCAATCATCAAGTTATATTTTGATTAAAAGAAGGTTTCCTCAATTTTTTTCTCGTTGCTTCTCTAAATGAGCTCAAAAAACCTTGCCAATAAATATAAATTAAGCGATACTTACCCATAGAATAAAAACAAAAAAGCATTTTTCGGAACAAACTCCTTCTTATAAAAAAACTCCGTAAATGTACTGTAAGCATTCCTTAGAAAGAAAAATCATGGCTTTTAAAAAGCTCAAACTCTTGTATTTAGCAGCCTTTTTGGCACTTACGCCTCTTTTGGCTGCCCCAGCCCTTGAGGTCCGTAAAATTACGCCTCCAAAATTAGATTCTCTTCATTTGGGTACACGGATAACTTGTCACAGGCCTATGAGACATGGTGCTCCTAATATGAGTGTTACGAAACAAGGTGAACAAATCATTGCCCATAACTACGGCCATGGCGGAAGTGGCTGGACACTTGGCCCTGGATCTGCTCAACACGTCAATGACCTCCTCCTAACTTCTGAATATGCCCATGAAGTGACGAAAGAAACACCGATTGCCATTATTGGAGCAGGAGCTTTAGGATTATTTAGTGCTTACGATCTTCATCAAAGAGGGTTTCGAAATATCACAATTGTTGCAGATAAATTTGAAGGTCTTACCTCCCATAATGCGGGAGGACTTTTGGCTCCTGTCTCTATGGATAATCAGCCTGAAATACAAGGTAACATCGATAAGATTGGAATTGATGCTTATAAATTTTATGAATCAATTGCTCAAAAAAAGCATCCCCATTTTAAAGAAGGTGCTGTTGTTGTTCCCACTTATACTATTTCCATAAATTAAAATAACAAGTATGATGTTCTGCAAATGGAA
>JAFEBT010000022.1 GCA_018242545.1 Pseudomonadota bacterium | reverse complement strand
TGCTTCCATTTGCAGAACATCATACTTGTTATTTTAATTTATGGAAATAGTATAATTTTCATTCCCGGAGGGCCTGAGTATTCATTCAATTTTAATTATAGCGCACTACAACAACATTTTGCTGATAAAGGATTTATGTTTATACAAGGTGGAAGACGCGGTATGCTAGGCTTTGGAAAAACCTTTAGACAAGCTCTTTATAACTCCAGCACAAGTACTTTTCTGGAAGATATTGCATGCCTTATAAGAGCTCTTCATACGTCAAAAGAAGCCTTAAAACTTGAGAAGATCTTTCTAATGGGAGCGAGTTTTGATGGAACAACAGCGCTTTCAATTGCAACCCAAGCTCCCTATAAAGACCTCCCTATTGATGGATTTATTACACTTGGAGGCGTTTTTAATATTGGAAAATTTTTTCAACAACATTCTTCTTGGGACAATCCTCTAAAACACGTTCTAAATCCTATCGAAAATCTCTCCAATCTTTCCAAACCTTTTTTAGTTCTCCATGGAGATTTTGATGAGCAAGCTCCTCTTGATGAAGTTTTCGAATTAAGAGAAAAAAAAGAGACATTAGGTGCTTCACTGCTCCAAATACATGTTTTAAAAGGAGCAAATCATCAACTCGATAATACAAGTGAAGCTCTTCTTGCCTCAACAGAGGGTATTGTTAATTTTTGTCGAACTGGAAAATATTTTCTTTCTAAAGAATCATTAATATAGATCTCTCTCGAAGAAAAAATTTCTTAAAGTGATTCATGATAAAAAAAGATAATTTTAAAAACCCTATAAACTTAAAAGTCTTAATTCTTTTAAAATTTAAAGAAAATATATCTTCTAACTTACCGTTCTCTTAAGCTTAATTCCTACAAATTATCAAAAATCATAGGTACAACTTTTAGAAAGACTTATTGTGACCGATCTAGAAAAAAAAATGATAAAGAAATATGCAGAAAATTATTCTCTTTCCAAAGCAAAAATAGCAGACGTTTCAGCCTCTAATATATTGAGTAAAGGACGAAGGAGCTTTTCATATTCTTCAGGCGTAAAGTTAGCTCTCTCTATCTTATATTCCTGAGTGATGAAAATTTTATCCTTTTCCTTTTTGTATATGCTTTTATAAAAGCCTCCAGAATTTTCTAAGGATACATTTTTTGGAAGAGACAAAATTTTGTACCCTTCTGGAATTTTTATTTCATAAACCCATCTAAGCTGAGACGGAAGGGTTCTAAAAGGATAGAGTCTTTTTCGCGAAGTAAGATCTGCATTCAAGCTTTGAGGCGTTATAATATTCAATCCAAGAGGAGCCCAAAAACAGACCACTTTATCTATAGCTAAGGCTTTAGGGCTTACCCATTGTCCATTTACAGAAAAAAGAGGAGAGAAATCTAAAGGATTTTGAGGAAGAATAAATTCTCCTTTTCCTCCTTCCCGCGTTGCCTCTAAAAAGTAGAAAGCTGCACCTGTAAGGGATGCCTGATAAAATCCTTCACGTATTTGAGCATTATAGGCGCCTGTTGCCTTAAGAATACTTTTTCCTTGGATTGTGCCATCAGGTAGGATTTCAATACTATTTTTGTTTTCATACGTGTTCTTCTCCGCTTTCAAAAGAGGCAGATGAATTGCCTTTCCGTGGGGAGTCCCAATAACAGCAAATCGTCCTGCCCAATTCTGTGCTGCATTATCCACCATCGTAAAAAGATTTTCTGGATTTAAAAACATCTTATATTTTGGAATATAGAGAAAAATCTTTTCAAATTGAAGAAGGGTTGGAAGCGGCAAAGGATTATATAACGACCCAACTGCACAAGGATACGATTCTATTCCTTGTGTTTTTAAAAGTGCCTGGAGCAGAAATGCCGAATCCTTTGAGTCAGCTCTTTGATTTTTTAAAATGTCTTCTAAAGTATGATGCTCAAAAAATCCTTCATTCATAAGAGGAACTTTTACCAACGCAAATGTATTCATCATCCAGGCACAAAGCATATCTATCGCCTCTTTACCTTTTTTGTTTTGAACAATTCCCTGAGCGAGGGTTTTCAGAGATGAAGGTATAGGACTTTTATTGTTATATGCATTGAAAAGTTCTCTTCCAATATCTTCCCAACTTGAAAAAGAAGAAACCATAAACACCGGTGCAAAATCCAAAAAAGAAGGCATGGCGCTTTCTTTTCTATAAGAGGGCAAGTTTTCTAAATAGGCATGAATATGCCGGACATTTCCCTCTGTTTTATCCTCAACTTTAAAATCACCGCGTAATTTCCATAAAAGATTCAAGCTTTTTGGTATAGTAATATCAATAATATAGTTTTGAACGCCTGTTCTATAGGGTGGAGAAAAGACAAAAGAAAAACCATGCACATCTGGTTTTATTTGCGTAAGCTTTGCTGAAATATAAATACGTGTTCCTACGCGTAATTGTGGAAAAGTTATACTGAGTTGCTGATAAAGACTAAAGAAAGGATGTTTTTCTGTATCGGGTGTAGGCCGAATAAAAATATTTTCAGATTCAACTTTTATTTTTTCACCGTTCGGGTGAATGACATATGCTTCAATAACTTCAAATTTCTGAGAACTCGGGCAAAAAGAGAAAGACCAGGTTTGAAAATGAGGAAGAATTTTTTTTGTAAGGACAGTTTGATCGATAACAAACGCATTAACATATGTATAATCTTCATTTAACTGAAGTTCATTTTTGTAAGAATGAACGAGAACATTGTCTCTTGCAAAAAGATAAGAAAGAGGAATTAAAGAACTTAAAACCCCGAATATTAAAAAAAATTTTTTAAAAATGGACATGTCATCTCTTTCTTCTATTTCTTCTTATAGATGAGAATCGTGTTAAAATCTTTTTCTAACGTATCTATCAACGTATAAAGATTCTCATAGTCGTAGGGTTGAAAATGAATTTTATCGAACGTTAAAGAACGTTCCACACAAAGCGTTTTTTCTTTCATCCAGTATGTACTTTTATAACTTCCTCCTGAAATAGTTAAATTAACGTTCTGAGGCATTTTATACAAAACATACGTCTGTGGTGTCTTAATTTCATAAGACCACTTAAAATGCGCAGGATAAATATACTTTGGAGAACCGGTTGGAGTTGGATAGAAACTCATAAAAGGATAGAGTCTTTTTTTATGCTCTACTTGATCTTTAAAAAGCTGAGGATTAATAATTTCTAATCCCAAAGGAATAGAGAAAAGAGCAAATTCATCTCCAAAAAACAATTCATGTGCACTTTTCCAAGATCCTTCAACAATAAAGGATTCTGCGATGTTATAAGGGCTGGTTGAAAGCCTAAAGTCTCCATATCCTCCAGCAGCACCATTTTTTCGTAACAAATTATTTGCTTGAGACTGTAAAGAAGTCACTTCTGAAGAAAACATGTCAGAAAAATAAAAGCGCAGCAAACCATCAGCACTCCCTTTTGCCTGAATTATATTGGACCCTTTTATACTTCCATCAGAAGAAATATCGATACTACTTTTATTTTCATAGATATTATCGTCTGGTTTAGGCATGGGCAGATATGCCGTTTTACCTTCAGGACTTGGAATAATCACAAACTTTCCATCAAGACCTTGCCCAAGGACACCCAACGTTGCTAAGGCATTTGTTGGATTTGCGAAAATGTTAAATTCTGGCAAATAAATCATCATATGATTAAATTGAGCTTCACAAGGTAGAGGAAAAGGATTATAGAGTTTTCCCCAAAAAACCAAAACCGGAAATGCCTCAATATTTTGTACTTTTAAAAGAGTACGCATCAGGTTGACATGATCTTTACAATCTCCATACCCGTTCTTTAAAATTTCTTCTGCTTTATGTGGGATAAATTCTTGTTTTATGTTGAGATAATGGGCAACATACTGAATGTTTTGTGTAATCCAGTTATAAATAAGCTGTATCGCTTCTTTTCCTTTTTTACCTTGAACAATTTTATTTGAAAGCGCACGAATCTCTGGGCTAATATCTTCTATTCCTCGATAGGTTTCATAAAACTGAGCTGCCATCTCTTCCCAAGTTTCAAAAGAGGACACGACAAAAATAGGAGCAAAACCTAAAGGATCAACCATTGAGTTTTCAAAGACATGGGGCAGAATATTCTTAAGCTCTGCTGTAATAATACGTCTTGTGTTTTGTTCAAAATCTTCAACTTTAAATCCTCCTCTTTCTTTCCAGAAAAGTTTAAGAGACTTTGGAAGATTTATTTCGATAGTGTAATTTGCAACACTCTGATAAAAAGGTGGAGAGAAGACGCTGGTATAGCCAAAAGGCAACGGCTTTTTTTGAGTTATTTTCCAGGTAATATAGAGTGTGCTGCTCACCTGAAGTTCAGGAAATAGGACACGCATTGTTCGAGAATTTGTAAATCCAGGAGCATCTTGAGATGCAAGGGAGCGCTCTATTGTAATGTTTTCGGAAGGAACTTTTAGCTTTTCTCCATCTGGATGAATAACATAGGCATCAACCTCAAGATCTTGAGAATCTGGGAAAAAATCATAGGTAAAACTTTGTAGCGCAGGAATATCCCCTAAATTTGAAATTGGAATAACAAAAGAATCATATTTTGTATAGGTATAATCTTCATTTAAAAAAACTGTCTTCTTTATCTGATGAGACTGAAGGTCCTGAGCAAATGCATCAGAAGACAACCCTACAAAAATAAAAATAAGAAATCTTACCCATTTTTGGATCTGCATTAAAACTTGCCTTATTTTCTTGAAAGAGTGAACTCCTTTGAAAAGAATTCTCTTTCCAAAGGAGTTTTACAATTTATTTTTTCGATCACTCTATGGCTTTAATCACCAATATTAGATTCGCCACCATCTGATTGTGTAGTATCGGCAGAGTTGTTATTATCACCATAAAACTCATTAGCAATAACTTTCATTTCCATACCCAAAGCAAAGATCATTGCTAAAAAAGCAGTTGTTATTATTTTTGTTTTCATTTTTTTCTCCTGTTTAAAGTTTATCGTTATTTAAGATATTATATCAAAAAAACACTTTCTTCAACAATACTTAAAGAGATTTATAGAGTTCTATCTTAAGAGACTGAAAAATATAATTAAAAAAAAGAGAGAAATTTTCTTGTTCTAAAAATACCTTTTTTGTTATAATTTTTCCCTAAGAATCTACGTTTCCGTAGATTTTAGTGGAGCGGGCGAAGGGATTTGAACCCTCGACCCCAACCTTGGCAAGGTTGTGCTCTACCCCTGAGCTACGCCCGCATATAAGATGTTATTTTTATATTTTTTGGTATTCTTAACAACATCATCCTTTGAAGTCAAAAGAAAAATTTTGCTTTTCAAATTTTAGAGAAAAGAAGATCTTGTTGTCTCCATCAATCAAACTGTGCTAAAGAAAAAGTAAGATTATAGGGAAAGGTATCTTTTCTTAATTTCTTTCATGACAAGATTCATTAAAAACAGCTTGAAGCTCATCCTTTATATGAGAAAAATTTTTACAAAAGCATTTTTCTTAAAAAAAAATGGTCTTCCCCCTTGAAATTAAAAAAATGAATACTTACATGTTTAAGAAGGAGCGTCTAAAAATCCTCCCCCCCTTTTTTATCTACTTAACGTATTATCATAATCCTAAGGAGAAAAAATAATGTCTTCAAATAAAGTTATTGGTATTGACCTTGGAACTACCAACTCTTGTGTTTCAGTTATGGAGGGTGGAAAGCCAAAAGTGATTGAAAACAGTGAAGGGTTTAGAACAACGCCTTCAATGGTGGCCTTTACAGAAAATGGTGAACGTTTGGTCGGACAGTCTGCAAAACGTCAAGCGGTAACCAATTTTGAAAACACTATTTTTGCTGTAAAACGCCTTATTGGACGCAGATACGATGATCCTCTTACTCAAAAAGATAAAAAATTAGTTCCTTATAAAATTATCTCAGGAGATAATAAAGATGCTTGGGTAGAAGCACGTAATGAAAAATATAGCCCAAGTCAAATCAGTGCATTTATCCTTCAAAAAATGAAAGAGACCGCTGAAAGTTACTTAGGAGAAAAAGTAACAGAAGCCGTTATTACAGTTCCAGCGTATTTTGATGATGCTCAACGCCAAGCAACAAAAGATGCAGGGCGTATTGCAGGGCTTGATGTCTTACGGATTATCAATGAGCCCACAGCTGCAGCTCTTGCCTATGGACTTGAGAAGAAAGGAACAGGGCTTGTTGCTGTTTATGACCTTGGAGGCGGAACATTTGACGTTTCTATTTTAGAAATTGGTGATGGCGTTTTTGAAGTCAAAGCGACCAATGGGGATACATTCCTTGGGGGCGAAGACTTTGATCAACGCATCATGGACTATCTTGCTGATGAGTTCAAAAAAGATCAAGGCATTGATCTTAGAAAAGATCGTCTGGCCCTCCAGCGTCTCAAAGAAGCCGCCGAAAAAGCTAAAATTGAGCTTTCAAGTTCCCTTCAAACAGAAGTTAATTTACCGTTTATTACGGCTGATGCATCTGGTCCAAAACATCTCACCATAAAACTCACGCGTTCTAAACTTGAGTCTCTTGTTGAAGACCTTGTTGAACGAACCATTACGCCTTGCAAAGAAGCTTTAAAAGATGCTGGTCTTAAAGCCTCTCAGATTGATGAAGTTATTCTTGTGGGTGGGATGACGCGCATGCCCTATGTCATTGAAAAGGTAAAAAATTTCTTTGGGAAAGACCCTCATAGAGGGGTAAATCCAGATGAAGTTGTTGCAATAGGCGCAGGTATTCAAGGAGCTGTCTTAAAAGGAGACGTAAAAGATGTTCTTCTGCTTGACGTGACGCCTCTTTCCCTTGGAATTGAAACACTTGGCGGAATTTTTACCCGCCTTATTGAGCGCAATACCACAATTCCAACACGTAAAAGTCAGACTTTTTCAACGGCCGAAGATAATCAAACGGCTGTGACAATTCGTGTTTTCCAAGGTGAACGTGAAATTGCTGCCCACAATAAATTACTTGGTCAATTTGATCTTGTAGGCATTCCTCCTGCTCCTCGAGGTGTTCCTCAAATTGAAGTTACATTTGATATTGATGCAAATGGTATCGTCCAAGTCTCAGCGCAAGATAAAGCAACTGGAAAACAACAGCAAATTCGGATTCAAGCTTCCGGAGGACTTTCTGAAGCTGAAATTGAAAAAATGATCAAAGAAGCCCAAGAAAACGAATCAGAAGATAAGAAACGACGTGAAATTATTGAGATGAAAAATCACGCCGAAAGTCTCGTTAATACTGTTACGAAATCGCTTTCTGAAGCCGGCGATAAAGTTAACGCAGACGATAAAACAAAAATCGAAGCTGATCTTGAGGCTTTGAAAAAAGCTCTTGAAGGCGAAGATTTAGAAGATATTAAAGCTAAAATGGATGCTCTAAGTCAATCTTCCATGGGCTTGGCAGAGCTTTTACATCAAGCTTCTCAAGAAGCACCTTCTGAATCTCCTACCTCGGAAGAAGGACCTGTTGTAGATGCTCAGTTTGAAGAAATTACAGACGATCATCCTTCAGACTCTAAATAAGGTAAAAGAAAGAAGGACTTTTGAAAGATTTTTCAAAAGTCCTTCTGGAATTTCTATTTCGTTTTTTCTTAAGCTTTAAGATAAAAAGATTTTTTAACCTCTTATTTTTTTATAACACACCATGTCAAAACGTGATCTTTATGAAGTTTTAAATGTCTCTCGTACAGCAGACCAAGAAACTATTAAAAAAGCATTCCGAAAGCTTGCTTTACTATACCATCCTGACCGCAACCCTGGAAATAAAGAAGCAGAAGAAAAGTTTCGAGAAGCCACATCAGCCTATGAAATTTTAAGCGATGAAGATAAGCGTGCGGCTTATGATCGCTACGGCATGAGAGCTTTTGAGCAAGGAGGACATAGCTCTCAGACCTATGAATTTAGTGGCACTGATTTTTCCTCCATTTTTGAAGAAATGTTCCGCGATATGACAGGCGGAAGCTCCCAAAGACCTCAGCCTCAAAATTCACGTGGATCCGATATTAAATATGATCTTGAAATCCCTCTTGAACACATCTTTAAAGAATCACGTCCTGAAATTTCACTTCGCACACTGGTGACGTGTGACACTTGTGATGGAACAGGGCAGACGGATAAGAGCGTTGCGGAAACTTGCCATCATTGCTATGGATCTGGACGTCAAAGGGTTCAGCAAGGTTTTTTTATGATGGAGAGAACATGCACATCTTGCCAAGGAACAGGAGCGCTTATTCAAAATCCTTGTACAACGTGTAAAGGACAAGGACGCCTAACAAAAACAAAAAAAATCTCGATTAATATCCCAGCAGGCATTGAAGAAGGAACACGCCTCAGAATCCGAGGAGAAGGTGAAGCAGGACTCCGTAGAGGAACTGCTGGGGATCTTTATGTTTTTGTTTCAATTCTCCCCCACCCCTTTTTCGAACGTGAAGGCGCTGATTTGTTTTGTTCAGTTCCACTTCCCATGACAAAGGCAGCCTTAGGGGACAAAATTGATGTCCCCACCATTGAAGGTGGAAAAGCCACAATTACCGTTCCTGAAGGCACACAGTCAGGACAACATTTACGCCTTAAAGGAAAAGGCATGCCTATTTTACAAAGGTCCTCTCGCGGAGATTTAATTGTAGAGGTTATTGTCGAAACTCCTCAAAATCTCACAAAAAAGCAAAAAGACATTCTGCGCGAATTTGATGCACAAAGTAAAACAAAGAAAGTGAGTCCTCAATCACAAAGCTTTCTTGAAAAAATGAAACGTCTATGGGCATAAAAGAAATTAACATACTTTTTTCACGTAAAGATATTTTTAAAACAGGCAAAACATCCTGCTGTGTTTTCCTGTTTTAAGAATTGTTAAGAATCATATTTTGCTTCTTCTAAAAAAAACTTCAGCTTTTCAATACCTTTTGGTATTATTCCCCAAAATATCTTGATCTTTTCTAAAAAAAAGCGCCAAAATTAAGGGTAGTTAGCCTTTTTATATAAAATTATATAAAAACTTCAGAAAGAAACTCATACGCATATCAAAAAATAAGAGTGGATAATTCTGATGGTCTTACATCTGCTGCGATAAGATTTTTTATTTTCTGTACGAACTTAAATTTCTTTCTCATTTTTAGTTTGAAAATGAAGAAGGATTTCTCCGTTTTTTAAATAATGCATAGATATTAAAACTGAGAAAAAAGGGATAGGAAATTGAATGTAGGATAAAGGAGATACCCATGAAAAATATACCAACACTCATTTTATACGTGTTTATTATCTTTTCACCTTCTTTTGTCCTATCCATGGCGCAAGAGGAACGTGAAAGCAAACCAGTTCTTCATGTCGCAACAACACTCTTAGAAGAAAGCATTCTCATTTCTCGAGAAGGGTTTACAACGACTAAAAAACCCCACAAAGGTCACAACTATTTTTTCTTAACGCCACAAACACCCGATATTTCACTTTCAGAAGAAATTACTTTTAATCTTCACTCAATAAGAAACTCTCTTCTGCAAAGAGTTTCTTCACAAGATCCTTTCTCCTCCTCACCCCTTCATATCCCTTGTCTATTTATTGATAAAGAAACTCAGGCTGAAACAGCTTTAGACATTCCTTTCCATACAATTTCATCTGTGGAATTCATAAATTTACCTCAAGAAGATTCATTTCAGAAAAATACAACTTTAACCATTCAACTTCTTGGAGGATTTACCCCAGGAAGAGAACCTCAATTAATACTTGAATTTATGCTTCTTTGTTCCCATTTTTCTAAAGACGTGAATCCTCCCTTACCTCAAATATCTGAGCTTCATTTCAAAAGTTATCATCTTTTGCCAAAGGAAGAACCTGTATCCATAGGTAAACCTCCGTTAATTCCCTCTAAATCTCAACTTTCAGATCCATTCCTTGTTTTTTATGATGCCTCTACCGGTTTTCTTTTTAGAACATCATCCTCTCTTCCTTCTTCTTATTTTGAAAGAAAACCCTTATGTTCCAGATCTTCTCCGGTGGAAATGGTTTCCTTTGGAGAGATTTTGCGGCCTTCTCCACGTTATTCAGGATATTATAAAATTTTAGCGTCTGATCCTTCTCCCTCTTGTTATGTTTTCAAGCATGATACGAACTTTTTTATCGCTTATAAAAACGGCTTCAGTCTTTCTCCTTTGGAAGATGAAGAAATTATTTTTCTAACAAATTTATTAAGCCCTTCTAATTCTGAAATCATTGTAACGGATCCTCTTCTTTTAAATTTAGGGAATGGATACTATGAATTTCATTTAAAAGGTCATCCTTTTCTCAAACCTTCTGTTTCTTCTTCTTTATCTCTAAAATGTGCTTCTCCGGTCGTTGCATGTTTTGCCCTGTTTTTAAGTGTTTCTTAAAAAATCTTTTTCCTTTGAATTTTTAAAATAAACCTCTTCACATGTCCCACCTTGTGTTTTAAAAAAGGGTGGCGTATTCTTCTTGAAGACAACCATAGAATGAAAAGATTTTAAAAATAAGGTTATGGATGCCAGGAACACTTAAAACAGAAGAAAAAGTATATATTTCTCTTGAAACCTCTCTAGGTCAAAATATGCTTATTCTTACGCAGGTTGAAGGCATCGAATGTCTTTCTCAGCCTTTTGAATTTCATCTTGAAATGTATGCCCATACACCAGACTTAGATGTCAAAAAAATCATGGGACAAGAAGCAACGATCACCCTTCGATTTAAAGATGGTATTCGATATGTTAATGGTATCATTGGAGAATTTGTCCAAGGACCTACAATTGGGAAGCCCCGTATTCAAGAAAGTAACCGCGTTCTTCGAAAAGAAGAAGTTACTTACTATACAGCAAAGCTTTATCCCACCTATTGGCGCACGCAATTTAACAGTGATTGTCGTATTTTTCAAAATCAAAGCACCCTAGATATCACAAAAAAACTCTTTCAAGAACACCATATTCGAGATGTTAAAGATTTAACACGTGACCGTGGCCGAAAACCAAAAGAGTATTGTGTGCAGTATAATGAAAGTGTATTTAATTTTACGAATCGGCTTTTTGAAGCAGAGGGGATTTTTTACTTCTTTGAACACACTTCAAATAAACATACACTCGTCTTAGGAGACAATCCTTCTTCCTATTCTTCTCTTTCCATAAAAGATAAAATTCCTTATATCCGTGGAGAGATCGCCACTCCTCCTTTTTCTGCTATTTATGAATGTCATGTCTTCCAAACCACCGTTCCCAACGCTTTTGCATCTTCTGATTTTAACTATACGACGCCACGAACAAAACTAACAGCACAAACAAAAGGCGATGGACTTGGTGGAGAAGTTTTTGAATATCCTGGAAACTATCAAGTTCAAGATGTTGGAGAGGCCATTACAACATTACGCATTCAAGAGAAAGAAAACACTCAACTTTTTTTGAAAGGAAAATCAACGTGCCCTTTTTTCTTAAGTGGGTATAGTTTTGATCTCACAAATCATGAGCGCATGGAATATAATACAACTTATGTCCTTCACAAAGTTCATCATAAAGCACGCTATGATGAGGAACAGGAGGGGTTTATTTATGAAAACGTGTTTGAAGCTTTTCCTAAAAAAACACCTTTCCGCCCGCCTCTTAAAACACCCCATCCTAAAATTTATGGATCCCAAACAGCTATTGTTACAGGCAAAAAAGATGAAGAAATTTGGACCGATAATTATAGCCGGATTAAAGTAAAATTCCATTGGGATCGACATGGAAAAGATGACGAAACAAGCTCCTGTTGGATTCGAGTTGCGACTCTTTGGGCGGGCTCTCAATGGGGAGCACTCTATACGCCACGTATTGGACAAGAAGTGGTTATTAGTTATTTAAATGGAAATCCTGATCGTCCCCTTGTAACGGGTTCCGTTTATAATGCTGATAACATGCCTCCTTACCGTCCTAATGACCCCACAAAAGCAACTCTTAAAAGCAATACATCGAAGGGAAAAAAAGGATTCAATGAGCTTAGATTTGAAGATAAAAAAGATCATGAGCAAATTTATATTCATGCCCAGAAGGATATGGAAATAGATATTATCAATGATCGGACGACCACCCTTCAAAAAGGCAATTGCAAAACCACTCTTGCAGCTGGAGATCGAACAACGATTCTTCAAGGAGGTTCTGCCAAAGATGAAAATTCTGGAGGACCAGACAAACGCGGAAATGATTTTCTAACCATTAATAAGGGCAATCGAACGGTTAAACTGTTAGGGCAAGGCTCTGACAAAGGAACAGATACGTTAGAAATCACAAAAGGAGATCATATTGTAACCCTCGACAAAGGAGATGAAACCATTACCCTTAAAGAAGGGAACCGCACTGTCAAACTTTCTAAAGGGAATGAAACGCATGAGATTACAGGGAACTACACCCGCAAAGTAACCCAAGACTATACCTTAACGGTTGACGGAAATTTGACAATTGATGTTACAGGAAACATCACAATTAAATCTGGTCAAAATACAACTCAAAATGCAGGCATGAACTTTTCAATAAAAGCCGGGCAAAACATTATGGCAGAAAGTGGCATGAACACGACGATCAAATCAGGTATTGAATTTCTCTCTGAAAGCAGCACGATGACAATGAAGGTGAGTGGCATCGGACTTTGTCAGGTAGGGGGAATCTTAACGCTTAAAGGCGCAATTGTGACCGTCAATCCATAAGCTTAATCCAAATTAGGGATAAGAAAGAAAGCTTATAAAGGAATGTAAAAGGATTAATAGGTAAAGTAAGCTGATAATGCATAAGAGCCGCATCGATCTCTAGGGTGACTTAAGGCATTGAAGGGTTTTAGAGAAGAAAAAATAGTTTCAGAAAATACTTTTGCAGACTCTTTAGGACAGAGCCATTCATTGAGGCATTTCTCTCTTCCAGCCAAAAAAGAAAATACTTCAATTTTTCAATTTGTTAATTATCCATTTCAATAGTTTGGATAAAGTCTAAAGATTAATCAGATAAATCCATATCCCCAAAATAATCTCTTAAGGTAGCCATCGAATTCATCTGAGCAATTGCATTTTGCACCTCATCAAGGGACATCTTTGCTTCAATTTGACATTGCCTATTATTATCCCACTTAGGTCCAAGTTCATTAGCCATCTTAAAAAAAGTCATTAAATAAGTACGTTGATATCTATTGAACTCTGCATTAAAATTGCTTCGTAGACAAGAGAGGAAAATTGAAACCGCTCTTACGCGATAAGTTAACATCTCTTCATTAAAATAAACTTCAGCCCCTCCTCCAAGTCCTATAAGAACAGGTCCTCGAGTTTCCGAGGATAGATTATTGTTTGAACAAAACTGCAAACATTTTGCAACAAGAAGTCTTTTCTGATTAAGAGTTCTTCCGGATACAAATAGCATTTCAGTAAGTTTATGAGCACTTTCGTCATCCATTCCTTGTCTTAAGGGTTCTGCAATTATGGTAGATGTATGAAAGTATTGCTCCAGGAACATTTGATATAATGAATTGACACGTGCTTGAGCTTTCAAATTCCCAATATCTTCATCATCCATACAATGAGAGTACTTCACACAACCTGTTGCCATAATAAGAAAAAGTATCATATATTTTATAATGTTCATTTTCTTTAATCCCACATTTAATATAATTAAATAATATTTATCTCTAGCATCATTACTATAACTAATACATAATACAAACATCTTATCGAAAACAAGATTCTTCTTGTATGAAATTGCAACATCTTTTTATCAATGTATACTAAGCTTATCATCACTAACTATTTTTTATTTTAAAAAACCTTTGCTTTTGATTTTTTTTAAATAAGTCTTCATAAGCGTATTTTTAGAAAAAACAATCTAGACCCTTTCCTTTAGAACGCTTATGGTAAAAATCTAAATGATAAACATTGTATTTTCATGGCTTACAGAGAATTAATAATATAGCAAGGTTGCCTCTTATGACAACACATCCCCCTCTTATTCTTGTGGATGGCTCTGGTTACATTTTCAGAGCCTATCATGCTCTTCCTCCTTTGAGTCGTGCTGATGGCACACCTGTTGGAGCTGTTTATGGATTTGCAAGCATGATTCTCAAACTTCTTGAAACAGAAGAAGATGGGTTTGTTGTAATTTTTGATGCTGGCCGCAAAACTTTTCGAAATGAGATTTATCCTGACTATAAAGCCCATCGCCCTCCGGCACCAGAGGATCTTATTCCTCAATTTCCTTTAACCCGTGCAGTCTGTGAAGCTTTTGGCGTAACCTCTCTTGAAATTCCTGGATATGAGGCAGATGACCTTATTGCAAGTTATACAAAAGAAGCTTTAAAAGAAGGGCGTCCTGTTAAAATTATCTCAAGCGACAAAGATTTAATGCAGCTCGTCTCTCCGGATGTACTTCTTTTTGATCCTTTTAAAAATAAAACCATTGGGGCTCAAGAAGTCTTTGAAAAATTTGGGGTTTCACCTTTAAGTGTCATTGATGTCCTAGCTCTCATGGGAGACACAAGTGACAATATTCCCGGTGTCCCTGGGATTGGACCAAAAGGAGCAGCTGAACTCATTCAACGTTTTACAAATCTTGAAAATCTTTTAAATCACATTGAAGATGTCTCGAAAGCCTCCCATAAGAAATCTCTTTTTGAACATGCAGAACAAGCCCGTCTTTCTAAAAAACTTGTTCAGCTTTATGATAATATTCCTCTCCCTAAACCGCTTTCAGATCTCCATATCAAGCCAATGGAACCCTCTAAAATTGTCTCTTTTTTAAAAGAACAAGGGTTTCATTCATTAATTCCGCGGCTTGAAAAATATCTTCGAAAACAAAATTCTTCAGAAGCTTCGGCACCCTCTTTTTCAGCAGACCTGCCTGCTTCCGACGTTTCAACTTCTTATGAGTTAATTTTAACAGAAGCAGCGCTTCAAAATTTTTTAAAAGAAACCCTTAAATATCCTAAACTTGCAATTGATACAGAAACCACATCTTTGAATGCTCTTAAAGCTGAACTTGTTGGCATTTCTTTATCTTATAAGCCGGGAAGCGCTGTCTATATTCCAATAAATCACAAAAAAGAATTGTCTCTTTTAGATCAAGACACATTTCAAAAACAATTACCCCTTGAAAAAGTAATTTCTCTTTTAAAACCTATTTTTGAGAATCAAGCTCTTTTAAAAATTGGCCATAATATTAAATATGATCTTCTTGTTCTTAAAAATTATGGTCTTAATATTTTTCCCCTTGATGATACAATGGTGATCTCTTATGTCTTAGATGGTGTCAAAACCTTCCATAGTTTAGATCATCTTTCTGCTTTGTATTTTAATCATACAACGGTAAAATATAAAGATCTTGTGGGTTCCGGAAAATCTGAGATTACTTTTGATTATGTTCCCCTTGATCTTGCCTGCCACTACGCCGCTGAAGATGCTGACTATACCTTAAGACTTTATGAAATCTTAAAACCGCGTCTTATAAGAGAACGTTTGAATTCTGTTTATGAAACATTGGATCGTCCTCTCATTCCTATTTTAGCAGATATGGAAAGTGAAGGAATTCTTGTTAATCCTCAAGCTTTAAGACACTTAAGTGCGCTTATAGCAGATGAGATGGCACTTCTCGAGCAGAAAGTTTATACACTTGCAGGCAGACCATTTAATCTTGCCTCTCCCAAACAACTTTCAGAGATTCTTTTTGAAGAAATGGGCTTAGAAACTGGGAAAAAGGGAAAAGCAGGGGACTTTAGTACACGCGCTGGAATCCTCGAAAGTTTAGCCGAGCAAGGACATGAACTTCCTAAAGAAATCCTAAAATGGCGTGGTCTTGCAAAATTAAAAAGCACATATACGGATACACTTGTTTCTCAAATTAATCCAAAAACACATCGTGTTCATACATCTTACTCTATAACAAAAACATCCACCGGCCGCTTGGCTTCTTCTGATCCCAATCTCCAGAATATCCCCATTCGTACAGAAGATGGTCTTCGTATTCGAAAAGCTTTTATTGCAAAACCACACCATCTTTTTCTATCTCTTGATTATTCTCAAATTGAGCTTCGTCTTCTCGCCCATGTTGCAAAAATTCCCGCTTTAATAGAAGCTTTCTTAAAAGGGTATGACATTCATGCCATTACAGCATCTTATGTTTTCTCAACCCCCCTCGAAAAAATAGATAACGCCTTAAGACATAAAGCAAAAGCGATTAATTTTGGGATTATTTATGGGATTAGTCCTTTCGGTCTCAGTCAGCAACTTGGTATTTCCGTAAAAGATGCTAAAGAATATATTGAGACCTATTTTAAAACCTATCCTGGCATTGAGTCTTATATGAACACAACAAAAGCAGAAGCTCATCAGAAAGGTTATGTGGAGACCCTTTTTGGACGAAAATGTTATATCCCAGACATTAATGACCGTTCTTTACAAATTCGTGCTTTCTCAGAACGCCAAGCGATTAATGCTCCTCTTCAAGGAAGTGCTGCTGATATTATAAAAAAAGCAATGATTCGTGTTGCTCAATTTTTGAAAGAAACTTCATCCTCTGCAAAGCTGCTACTCCAAGTTCATGACGAATTGATTTTTGAAATTTCAGAAGATGACCTTACATCTTACGGTCCTCAGCTTAAAAAAATCATGGAAAATGTTCTGAAATTAGATGTCCCTCTTATTGCAGATGCAAGTATCGGATTAAACTGGGGTGAGATGAGAGGTCATACTTTTTGAAAAGAAAACCAAATTTCTTTTTATATTTTTTTAAGAAATTTTCCTTTCTTCTCTCCTTAAAAATTTGTATATGTTTTTTGATCTTTATAAAAAAGATCAATGAATTTTTTTTAGTTTTTCAAAAAGTATCTCTTCCATGACCTTTAATATTCGCAATATTCAAAAATTTCTTCTTCCTATTCAACGTCATGAATGGCAGAAATTTCTTCCCATGGCGCTTATGATGTTTTTTATTATTTTTACATTAGCCATATTAAGAACAACAAAGGAAACACTTGTTATCAATTCAGTTGGCTCTGGTATCGAAATTATTTCTTTTATTAAAACTTACTGCGTCATTCCTGCTTCACTTGGATATATGGTTTTTTATGTCATCCTAAGTAATTTTTTAAGCCAACGAACGCTCTTTTATATTACACTTTCTCCTTTTCTCCTATTTTTCTTAAGTTATGGGTTATTTATTCATCCCAATTTAGAATCATGGCATCTTTCAACACATAAAGCCCTTCTTTTTCAAGAAACTTATCCTTCTTTAAAATGGTTCATTATTTTACTTGGAAATTGGGGATATACTCTTTTTTTTGTTGTCTCAGAACTTTGGAGTGCTGTTGTTTTAAGCCTTATGTTCTGGCAGTTTTCTAATGACATTACAAGCTCAGAAGAAGCTAAGAGATTTTATGGCCTCTTTGGATTTATTGGCAATTTCGGGCTCATTGCAGGAGGTATTGCCATTGTTTTTTGCTCTCAACACATTCTTGGGCTTGATAAGACTGCATCATGGGGACAAAACGTTAAAATGTTAAATCTTATTGCGAGTTTTAGCGTCGCCTCCATCCTTTTTCTTTATTACTGGATGACGTCTATTAAGCATTTTAAAAGAAATAACTCTCTTCAGAGTCCTGCGTCAAAAAAAGCAATCTCACCAAAACTAACATGGCGTGAACAGATAGTCTATGTGGCAAAGTCCAAACATCTTCAATATTTAATCATTATTGTAATTGCCTATTTTATATCCATGAATTTTTGTGAAGCTATATTTAAAGATCGAGTTCTTAATGCTTTCCCAGAAAACCATGATTATAACTCTTTTATGGGACGTCTTCAGATTATGGTTGGAATTGTCTCTATTATTTTAACTTTCTTTGGAAGCGCCTTCTTAAGATTCTTTAGTTGGCGCACGGGAGCTCTTATTACGCCACTTGCCCTTCTTATTTCAAGCAGTCTATTTTTGGGCCTCATTATTTATGGGGATCATCTTCGCTCTTTTATAAATTTTGATCTCCCTTTGTTCGTTGTATGGGTTGGGCTTGGACAAAGCATTATGATGCGTGCCACAAAATATTCTTTTTTTGATCCAACGCGAGAAATGGTTTATATTCCCCTTGATAAAGAATTGAGAACAAAAGGTAAAGCGTGTGTTGATCTTCTAGGGGGACGCCTTGGTAAAGGAGGAGGAGCCTGGATTCAATCTTTAATTTTTATTTTTACTGGACTTGGATTTGAATCCTTAACACCTGCTTTTCTTATAACCATATGGGGCATTCTTATTATATGGTTTATTGCAATTCAACGATTAAGTCAGATTCATCAAGCATAAACAGCCTTCTTTAGAATTTTTTAACTTTTTTCTTGATTCTTGACAAAGCTTCTAAAAGAATTCACATTTGACCTTAATCATACTGTAATCATACAAAATAAATTCATGGAGGATCATCTTGATTAAAAAAATACTCTCTATAACTGTTCTTGGAATTTCTATTTTCTCAGGAAATTCTTTTGCTATGCAAACTTTAACACCAGATTGCGCTGCGCAAGCGTTCCAGACCAATAACTCATGTCCTGCTGGATGTATATGGGATTGTGACAAGCCACACTGCCGAAATCCTCAATGCTCGGATTATCAAAGCAACATTACGTGCCCTGCACAATGTGGTTGGAGTTGTCCTGATAACGCCTGTGTTCCTGGAAATGAATAATTAAATTTTTTTATGAATGATTTGTAAGAGAGGCTTAAAAAAGGACATTCTTAATAGCCTCTCTTTCGTTCTTTCTTGAGATAATCTTTAAGTAATTTTTTAAATTAAAAACGATAGTACTTGGTTTTTTAAACGTGTTTGTTATTCTTTTTTACAAAAAGAAAATTATATTCATATTTTAAAATAAAATCGAAAAATTAATGAAAATTTTTAAAATTTAAGGACAAAATGTCGTTCTTTCTCAGAAGCACACAACCTCTTATCGAGTCTTAACTCTAAAAAAGAAAACTTATTATTCTTTATGGAGCTTGACGCACTGGAAAAACAACGCTTTCAAATGCTATTTTAAAGCAAGCTATTGCTTGCGGAAAAAAAGCAAAATATTTACGAACTTTTATCTGTCAATGAAGATCTCAGCACAACAAATGAAGTTATGCTTAAAAACTATATAGGACATCTAGATCTTGTTGTCCTGGATGAAGCTCAACATATTGAAAATATTGGACTTATTTTAAAAAATTTTAATCGATACGTATCCCGAAGTATAAATAATTGCAACAGGGTCCTCACGTTTTGATCTCGCAAACAAAATGGGAAAATTTTTGCATCATTGAGCATATGAAATCCAATCAAGCGAAACGCCGGTTCGTAAATTCTTATTTTTGGCGCACCTGTGCACAATAAGAGATTGATTATATTGAAGAATCCAATGGTGAAATAAAAGGATATGAATTCAAATGGAGTCCCTCTTCTAAAATAAAAAGTCCAAAAGCATTTTTAGAGACGTATGAAAATGCCTCCTTTCAAAAAATTGATCCTTCCAACTATCTTTCATTTGTAATGCCTTAAAAGAAAGTAATCTTTTTGGAGCGGGCGAGGGGAATCGAACCCCCGTCGTAAGCTTGGGAAGCTTCTGCTCTACCATTGAGCTACGCCCGCAGAGAAAGATTTAGAAAGGGGAAAATTTAAAAAGATGGCGTCCCCAACGGGATTCGAACCCGTGTTGCTGCCTTGAAAGGGCAACGTCCTAGGCCTCTAGACGATGGGGACACAGAAAGAACAATATTATTCTCTAAAGAGAGATAACGATATCTTATCATAAAATCAAGGATTTTATGATCGTTCTTTCTCTTTTTAATTTATTTTTGGATTTAAACATCTTTTTATTCCTAAAAAACCGATCATATCTCTGGTAAAAGATGAAAACACAAAGATCATCCTCCTTTTTACAATTTATTCTTATGCCTCTATTTTTTAAATAGAGCAGAAAGAAAAAATTCTCACACTCAAAATTTCATAGATCATATTACTGCCAAATTTATTGAACAGAAGAAGACACGTGGGGGTGCATAACGAGGTTTAAAAGACGCGCAAGCGTTGCGCGCAAATCTTTTCGAGGAACGACCATATCAACCATTCCATGATCAAAAAGATATTCTGCACATTGAAAATCATCTGGGAGCTTTCCACGAATTGTTTCTTCAATGACACGCCTGCCTGCAAACCCAACAATAGCTCCAGGTTCTGCCAATGTAATATCCCCAAGCATTGCAAAAGAAGCAGCAACACCCCCCATTGTTGGATCTGTTAAAAGAACCCAATAAGGCAGTTTTGCTTCACGAACCATTTGTACCGCGACGGTTGTACGCGGCATTTGCATTAAAGATAAAATCCCCTCCTGCATACGCGCACCTCCTGAAGCTGGAATAACCAATAGAGGAATGCGCCTTGAAACAGCATGTTGAGCAGCTTGGACCAAACCTTGCCCAACAGAAAGCCCCATAGATCCTCCCATAAAAGAAAAATCAAACACAGCAACAACAAGAGGGTTTTTTTCAATTTTTCCTTCTGCCACAAGCAAAACATCATCCTCTTGCGTTTTTGATTGATACTCTTTCAACCGATCAACATATTTTTTAGAATCTTTAAATTTTATGGGGTCTTTTAAGACAGGAGAAATTTCTATACGATGATAAACGCCCTCATCAAAAAGAAGCTCAAATCTTTTATGAGCCGGAAGCCGTGCATGATATCCACAATGATGACACACATAAAGCTCTCGAATGAAATCTTTATGAAAAACCATTTGCTCACATTTGGAGCATGTATCCCAAAGATTCTCTGGAATATCTGTTTTTTTAGGATGAACAAGTGCCTGAATCTTAGGTCGCACAAAATTTGTAAGCCAATTCATGGGAGTTTCCTTTTGACATCCTTTCCTCTTTAACAGAGGAAGATTCCTTAAAAAACTTAAGCTACAAGCTTATTTAAGGATGGTTCCTGATTCAACGAAGCTGCCTTCCGCATTTTAACGACGTTGGTCTTACTGCTTCTCCACATGCAGTTAGAATTAGCAAACTCAGACTCAACACGCAAGCTTTTCAGAAAATTCTTTAAAAAACTGTCGTTTTTTCTTTGTGCAGAAATCTTCTCTTTATTGGGAAACAAATATCAATTCCACAAAAAATGTAGCGGGAGTGCCCACATATCTTTTCCAAAAGGAACAACTTCTTTCCCCCGATAAAGAACAATGCCTGTAACAAAATCTTTTCCAATTTCTTCTTGGAGCTCTCGAATTGCTTTAAAATCTCTCTCATCAATATGTTCACGTGACTTTATTTCAATGGCAACAAGGGTCCTATCTTCTTTTTCAAGAAGAATATCAATCTCTTTTCCATCACTTTTTCTAAAATGGAGAATAGAAACCTTTTCTTTTTCATAAGAAGCAAGCTTTTTAAGTTCACTAACCACAAAATTTTCAAGAACATGCCCAAAAAAAGAAGGGTTTTGGAATTGAAGGGTTTCAAGATCATAATTTAAAACTGCACACAAAAAAGAAGTATCCATGATATACCCTTTCGAAGCCTTAACAAGCCGTTTTCCAATGTTTCGAAACCATGGCATAATCTCAAACGTTAAAAACATCATCTCAAGGACTTTTCGATAATGTTTTTCTGTGACTGGATTTAGCCCTAAATCCCGGGCAATATCAGCATCATTCAAAAGATTTCCAACTCTAAATGCAAGAACCTTTAAAAGATTTGGAAGAAGAGCGATTTTATCGAGCTCAAATAACGCGCGAATATCTCTTTGAATAATAGACGTTAAATATCCTTCAAACCAAATTCCTCTTTCTTCTTTGCTTTTGTGAGAGATTTCCGGAAAAGTGCTTTGCCATATAACCTCTAAAAGACTCAAAGAAGAAGATCTCATTCCATGAAAATCTTGATTAAAAATACGCTCTATAAAATTTCCTTGCCCATCTACGACTTCAAATGCTGCCAAAGGATAAAGCGTTGAAACGCTCATCCTTCCCACCAAAGCTTCTGAAAGCTTTGGAAGTGCCAAAATATTTGCTGACCCTGTAAGAAGATAACGACCATTTATATTTTGCCCTTGTAGACGAGCTTCATCAATGACTATTTTTAAAGCTCTAAATAAATCGGGAACCAGTTGAACTTCATCAAGAATTAAAAAACCCTCCTGGCGTCCCTTCAAAAATTCTAATGGGTAAGCTGTCGCAGCAGCAAGTTGTGTCGCATTGTCAAAAGTTACATAAGACACAGGAAACTTCTGTTCTCCAATTTTTTGAGCCAATGTACTTTTTCCAACCTGCCGAGGTCCATTTATAAAGACAATGGGACTCACTTTTAAAGCGGTTTCTATTTTTTTAATGAGAGGGCGATTGATGTATGTCATTTTATGAAATTCCTATTTTCTAAATATACATTTTTGAAATTATAAAGTCTAACTTTATTTTTACAATATTATTATTTTAAAAAAACAAAAAATGAACAATCTTGAGTGGTTTTCTTTGTATTGCAATGAAAACACCAAAGACTTCTGATGAAGACACTAACCAATGATTAAAGATGATTTCAGAAAAATATTTTTCAAGAACTTTTTTTATGAGAATTCAATGTTTCGTATAACTTCAGGAATTTTTCCTAAAAATCCTTAAATTGATCTTAATTATTGGAAATAGGTCATAAAAGGCTATTCTTATCCTTCTTTAGAGGCAATTTCAACATCTTTTCCCCGAAAAGCCAGCCCAACCTTAAATATCTTTTCGATTGAATCATGATCTTTAATTTTAGATTCATAATTCTGAGCCTCTATCTGCTCAAGCGCCCTCTTCGCAAGAAGAGATAAATCTTCCTCTGTTTTTGAGAACTTAAACTCTAAAATGAGAGCATTCTTATATTTTGCACATGGTTTTGGCAGAAGAATAAGATCAGCTCGTCCCAAACCAGACTCCTTTTCTGTCTCCACAAAATATTGAGAAGAAACAGCAGAAATAAGTCCAAGAATAAAGCCATTATAAAAAAGCTCTGCATTCTTCAAGCCTGTTGAAAAAAAACTGACAGATAATTCAAGATAACTTTTAAGTTTTTTGCTAAATACATCTATATACCCTTTAAGAAGATCATCTAAAAATGCATTATATTCATTCATATCAATTTTAAGTTTTTTCGCAATCCAAGCCATGGAGGAAACTTCAAAAACTTCTTGAACTTCTCTATTTGGAATACGAACACTGCACCTATACATGCCTGCTTTTGCGCTTTCAATCGCATTTGTTGTTAAATAGCCTGAAAAAAGCAAGAGATTATAAAGCGCATTCGGAGAAGACTTGATATCAGAATATACCATTTGCGGATCCGCAATTATATCAATAGCTCTTCCTTCGATAAGAGTTTGTATTTCTGTTTGAAATTTATCAAGAATGAGCGCTTGTTCAATAAGTGCCGTGCTTG